>JAKPCT010000005.1 GCA_029553165.1 Bacillota bacterium | reverse complement strand
AAGAACCTCCAAAGTGTTGATTTTAATGGGTTTTATTCACTTCTATTATATCACATATAAGAGGTTTCTTGAACTTCTTTATTGCCCAAAACTATTGATTTTTCAATGTTCACTGCACATTAACTATGTGCGAAAGTTGATGGTATTATTTTTTAGGGGTGCTCGCAATGGAGTTTCCATTTTATGCAGGGATTTTTAAGTTCCGTTCCGCTCGGTTTTTATTGTACCGAAAACACATCGAAAGATGTATTTAAGTATCGGTAATATTATTGCTGACGAGACCAAGTATCGCTTTGATACTTGCCATTTATTTGAGTATGATACAAACTATATGTCAACATTAATACCAAATAATAATTATAGTATCAGCCGTTTGCGAGAACCTGACCAATTTATCGATTATGCGGAACAAAATTTACCATGGCTGTTACGGAAATGTTATTGTTATGAAAAAGATGATTTTTATTTACCAGACATTAAACAGATCTATGAAAGTTTTAACTTTAAAATTAACCGGGCGCTCTGGCAGATCAAAAAAGCAGACAAAACTGTTGCTTTTGCCGTGGGAGAATTATTTGAGAACGGTCTTAATATATACAATTTTATGGATGTAACCTATCTTTATTTAACAGAGGCTAATCTGGATTTGAAACCATTAATTCCAGTAGTGTTGAGTGAAGTAAGCCAGTTCTACCGCGCTAACGGGAAACATAAGTTCAACCTGAATTTTAGTGAACAATATACTTCCAATCTTAATTTTGATATTCCCGGCCTCAACTATATCTATCAAATGGGGAGAGTTATCTCAAACAAAGAAGGCGGTAAGGAATATAAAGCTATAATTGAAGCACAGTCCAGAAGTGGAGTATAAGATGTTCAATATTGGTTACTACTTTTTACTATTATCAATTGCAACCAATTTGTTGTTTATGATTATTGTCAATCGTATTAAAAATAAAACCGATATTCATTATGCTTTTCTGGTAGCATTATCGCTGATGTTAATGTGGTCTATGGGACATGCATTACTGATCTTTGTCTTAAACATTACAGAAAAAGCAATGATGTCATTCGTCTATTTATATCATATTGGAGTGATCTTTGGTCCAATTTCATTTTTAATGATTGGTTATATTTATGCTCATGACTGTTATAAGTTTCGGTGGAGCCATCTTCTCTTGATAACTTTTCCGATATTATCGTTTATTGCATTATTAACCAATCAAATTCATCATCTCTTCTATGTTGACTTTTCACTCTACAATACTAACCTTAAAATGGGACTATTTTTTTACTTGCTTCATAATATACCTTCTTACATTTTTATGATCTGGGGATTTGGATATTTGGTTTATTTTACCATAAATAATTCGGGATTCTTCTCAAGACAAACATTATCAATAATTGTCAGTTTCCTTATTCCATTTATAGTCAACTTTTTAACAACTTACAAAATACTACAATTACCAAACTACTCTACTCCGATTACATTTACTGTTACTTTATTATTATTATATTGGGCAATATTTAAATATGATTTTCTCAAGTTAACCCCGATCGCTCTGCAAACGATTGTTGATCATATTTCTGACTGTTTTATTGTGATTGATAAAAATTATATTATTAAAGATTACAATAAACCATTTTACAATATATTTGCCAAATTTTACCCCTTCACCCGGGGAGATAGTTTTTTAAAATGCTTTGAATCCGGTAACACGCACTTTAATCTGGATAAATTGTTGAATTTAATTGAAGAAACAAAAAATACCAGAAACTCCCGCTATTTTGAATATCAATTCAAGATCAACGAGTTTCAAAGATATTTCTATATTGAACTGACCCCAGTCTTTTTAAAAAATAAGTATACCGGGACAATTATTTTGTTAAAGGACATTACCGAACACAAAGAAAATCTGAAAATGCTGGAGTCCACTCAGGAGCAATTGATGGAAAACGCACGGTTAGCCTCATTAGGTCAGCTTATTGGCGGCATCGCCCATAATTTAAAGACGCCAATCATGTCAATTGCCGGTTTCAAGCATGCACTGGATGTCTTAATCCGGGAACTTAAAGACTCAATCGGTAATAGCATGGTCACCGAAGCAGATTACCACCAGATTTGCGTCGAGATGCAGGACTGGTGTGACAGTATTACACCACAGTTAACCTATATGTCAGATATAATCACCGCCGTACGTGACCAGGCAGTCCAGTTTAATGATAACAGTGTTGTCAGTTTTACCATTGATAACTTAATCAACCGGGTAGATATCCTGATGCGCTACTCTATTAAAAAAAGTCATTGCAACTTAATCATCAACTCAAGTGTTGATAACAACACCGTAATCACCGGACAGCTAAACAGTCTGATTCAAATTATCAACAACCTGATCATCAATTCAATTCACGCTTATGATGAGCAGGGTGGTAATATTGAGTTAAACATTTATAAAGAAGGATCCGCAATTATCTTTGAGGTCAAAGACTATGGCAAGGGTATCCCGGCCAATGTCCAAGAGAAGTTATTCAAAGAGATGGTCACTTCAAAAGGTAAGGACGGAACCGGACTAGGGCTTTATATGTCTTACGCAACTATTAAAGCTAAGTTCGGTGGGAATATCACATTTAAATCAAATGATGAAGGAACATCATTCTATGTTTCGATACCATTAAAATAGAAACGGAGCGAGTACAAGGATGAGACTTAAAAATATTAATCAGAAAAAACTCTATCGGATTCTTTTAGTCGATGACGAACCGGCAATCCTCAAGTCAATCAAGTTTACTCTCGAAGTAAACGGATATTCAATTGATACCTGCAGTGATCCACTGGTAGCTATTGATCTTGTCAAAGGACAAAACTATGAACTATTGATTTTAGATTATTTAATGAGCCCAATCCACGGTGATAAAGTTGTCGAAAAGATCAGAGAATTCAACAAAGAAATCTATATTCTCCTGTTGACAGGGCATAGTAGTCTGGTCCCTCCCCTGGAAACGATTCAACGCCTTGATATCCAAGGTTACTGTGAAAAGAGTGAACGCTATGACCAGTTATTGTTACTGGTTGCCTCAGCAATTAAATCAATTGATATGATGAATACAATCAAGACCACTCGGGATGGACTGAATAAGATTCTGCAATCGGTCCCAAAAGTTTATCAATTGCAACCAATCAATAATATTTTGCAAGAAATCTTATTAGAACTGATGCCGATGCTCAAAGCTGAAGATGCCTTTATTCTAATTGATAATATCATTGATCTTGATAATAATATTGTGAATGGGACTTTATATAACGGCATCGGAGCTTATTTAGGCGGTTTAGATAATATTAGTGTCGAACTATTAGAACACATCGGATATGTCCGAACTTTAAAGGAAATCCGGGTAATAGGCAATAGTGTCCTCTTACCTCTAATCAGTGAAAAATATGATACTTTGGGCGTTATTTATGTTAGTTCAGGTAATATTGATGATGAATCGCTCAAACTGCTGCAAATCTATTCAAGCATTGTCTCAAGCTCGATTTCCAACGCCTTGCTGCACCGTCTCATCAATATTAAAAATGAAGAACTGGATAAACAACGCGAACAGCTTGCCTTATGGTATATAGAGACAGTCCGGACGATCAGACTTACCATCAACTCTAAAGATGAATATACCTGCGATCACTCCGATCGGGTTGCTGAGTATGCTGTTAAAATTGGTAAAGCTTTTAATCTCAGTGAGAAAGAATTAGAGCTGTTAAAAAACGGTGGTATCTTCCATGATGTCGGTAAGATCGGTACTGAGGACGCAATCCTAAAAAAGACCAGCAGCCTGGATGATGCAGAGTATTATGAAATAAAAAAACACTCCGAACGGGGAGCAATGATCCTTTCTGCTGTATCAATGTTCCGTGACGTTGTCCCACTTGTTCTTTACCACCATGAACGCTACGACGGCAAAGGCTATCCCAAAGGATTAAAGGGTAACGACATTCCTTTCTTAGCCAAAATAATTACAGTTGCTGATTCATTTGATGCGATGACTACCGATCGCAAATATCGGTCAAAATTGCCCATGGAAGCAGTGATCAACGAGCTTAAAAATAACAAAGGGAAACAATTTGATCCGGAGATCGTTGATAAATTTATTGAGTTAATCGAAAAAGACGAGATTAAAATTTGAACCGTAAAATTTTAACAATTAAACAAAATAGAAAGTGCCTGTTAAACAGGCGCCTTTATTCTTAATTTAAGTTATCATTTACTCTAAAAATATTCACTTAGAACTATCTAACTTAAGTATGGCTTCTTCAATGCCAGGTACAAAAAAGATACTATTCCCACTATTGCTTTCATAGATAAAGTCCTTAAGAGGTTTACTGGTGTAGTTTGAGTAATCTCCAACAATAGCAATTTTTATATGATAGTTGATAAACTTCTGCAAGATTTCACCTGCTATTTTGTTACTCAAAACAAAGAAATCATCAGTTACACATGATTTGTATACTATAAGTTTATCACAATTGGTTTCATACTGCGCAGAAACAATCAAATCTAATGCGGATTGGGTGTCTTTGATAACAACCTCATCAGTAATAATCAGTGCAATATCATTTTTCTTTCCTAATATTTTGTATTCCATGTTATTCTCCTCTCATTTTTCAGGTGGATCACTTTCGCTTCTCCTTAATGAGCTTTTTGACATTCTTTATGCCGCCCAATCCTGCAGTCATTACATTGAACTTCACTCTCTCAATCTGCCTGGAACTTAAGCCCTCATACTTGGCTTCTTTCTTAAGCTTTAAATAATTGTTAAACCGATCAACCGATAATAATCCTTCATTGATGGCTTGTTGTACTGCACAGTTGGGTTCAACAGTATGGGTGCAATCACGAAATTTACAATTAGTTGCTAGTTGATCAATATCAGCAAACGCCTTGGTCAAGTCAGCGCTCTCAATCCCGATCTCCCTCATTCCCGGAGTATCGATCACCACTCCTCCACCCGGGAGCACAAACAACTCTCGCCTGGTAGTAGTATGCCTACCTTTATCATCATCTCTGATATCTTGAGTTTGAAGAACGTCTTGACCAAGCAATCTATTGATCAAAGTCGACTTCCCTACACCGGATGAGCCAATAAAAGCTATCGTCTTCCCTCTTTTTAGGTAACGTTGGACCGGTTGATAACCATCCGCAGTCAAACTTGAAGTAACCAGCACATCAACTCCACAGGCAACCGATTCTAGTTCCAATAACTTTTGTTGCAGATCTTCGCAGAGATCAGCTTTAGTAAGCACAATCACCGGAACAGCCCCGCTATCCCAGACAATTCCAAGATATCGTTCGACCCGGCGGAGATTATAATCATTATTTAACGACATACAGATAAACACGGTATCAATATTTGCCGCCACCACCTGTTCATCATTTGCTGTTCCCGCTGCTTTTCTAATAAAGACACTTTTTCTGGTTAGGACATGATGAATAATCGCGTTTCCTCCGCTGTCATCTTTGCGGTCAAGCATCACAAAATCACCCACGGCTGGAAAATCCGCCAACGTTTTGGTCTCAAAACGAAACTTTCCGGATACCTCAGCCATCACCTCACCATTTTCGGTTACCACCTTATAAAGCTCCTTGGACTGGGAAATGACCCGTCCAATATAATAGCCGGGATATAATGCAGAATCAGTAATAAACCTTTGACTAAGCCCGATATTTTCAATTGGGAATTTTTTTATTCGAGGATATAGTTACTATATCAAACAAATATTGAATTTTCAATCAGTTCATATCAATTAAGCACTCAAGTTCTATTTCTAAAAAAATTAAGTAATTTAGCTCCTACAGTTGACAAATACAATGAAAAAATATAATATTAATATCATTATTATTGCTTGATAATATTAGATCATAAATATACTAAAATCTGATTTTTAATTCACAAACACCAGGAGAGTATAAAAAATGGCACACTCTTTAAAAGATTTTGAGTTGGCAGTTGAATTTTTCATTGATAATCTTGAAGCGGACATCCATGATTTAGAATCGGGTCGAACTCTGGCTGAATTGATTGTTGACCATGACAGATTCCAAGATTATCAGACTGCGCAACGGCTTAAATCCAAGTTTGAATTGTTAAGAGAAAATATTTTAGCCACCATCAATAAAAACCCAGATAAAACAATATTTTTAAGTTTTAATAATTATTTAAACTTTGAAACCTTTAAAAAGAACCCTAAGGAAACCGCGCTCGAATTTGCAACAGAGATCGCTAATGAACTCAAAGAACAATTAAAAGAACCAACTCCCATCCCGCAGATAATATCAACATTACAAAAACAAATCAATGCCTTGGAGCAAGAGATTAAGGAATCCCCACGCCAGAACCGATATCAAAGCCGACTTAAAGACCAATTTTCATTTTTATTAAGTAATCTCGAACGGTTCAATAAACGTATACCTAACTTCAGCATTTTAGTGAATCATCCTTTAAATAGAGCCTCTTTGGCTGATCAAATTTCTGATATCAATCTAGAGATAGGTCTTCTAACTTTCAATGAGCAACTTCTATTAAAATCTCAAATAGCTATTGCTGAATTAAATCAACAGCAAGAAATATTAAAAAAGATGATATCCCTAAAAAAATCTTTCAATAATAATACAGCTTCTAAAGAAGAAATACTTAATATGATTCATACGTTTGAATCCAACCAAAAGATGATCTTTGAACTGGAAGAATTCCAACAAATAATTGAATCAGATATCCATAATCCTGTAAAGTTGGTCCCTGGTGGCTTGCATGATGAACTAACAGTAAAAGAGTTTATTGAACAAATTCCATATATCAAAAAACAAATTTATTCAGATTTTCATAATGATAAAATTCAGTTTTTCCGAGACAGAGAGTCGTTAATTCTTGAAATTGATCGTAGCTTAGCAGAAGGTAAAAAAAGTTTCTCCAATCAATTAACCCAGTCTCCTCCAGAACCTGCCAATAGCAGGATCCGAGAACTAGCGACTAATGATAAATGCTCTTTATACCATGTTGAGGAACTATTAAAAATCCGGCTTTCCGGATGTGAACAAAAAATTGAAGCCCTGGAAAAGGGGCAATCAGTGGCAAATGTTTATCAAACCGAAGCTGAAAAAGTTTATTTTGATTTAAGACATACGCTCATCTTCAATGAACTAAGTATCGAAGAAGGAAATAAAAGATTGAAAACCTTCCTTGACGGTTACCAGAATGACCTGAACACAATCAAAAATAATAAACCATTGGAAAATACAATTTTGCCAGATGATAGCCTTAAATTGGTGATAGCTGAACAACAAAAGATTAAAACCTTAATGACTGCTCGACAAAATATTGAAAAAATCCTTTCTGAGATAAAAGCAATCCCAGAACAATCGAAAAAGGATTTATATATTGATGTTCGAGAACTAGACAATCAAATTTTACAAAATCCCGAACCTTTCATATATAAAATTGCAAATATGAAAGAACGTATTATTCCTAATGACAAAAATAAATCAAACAATAACAATCATCGATCAAATGGCAATCCTCCCACCAATGGAAATGGTCCTTCATTCAACAGATGAAAATGAATTCATATTCATTTGAACCATTTGGTCATACTTTTACCAGAGTTAATCAACATTTATCTTGAGGCAATTGTATATTCTATCCATTCTTTCATGCGTCCCTTTATTCAACTGCTCCATTTTTAAGGAGTAATGCAACTACTTTTTTCAAGCCCCTTTCAGTTGCAATTTGTAATGGAGTTTTGTCTGAACATCTTCGATTAACATCGGCTCCATTGTTAATCAGTAATTTAACCATCTCAATATTTTCATGATCAATTGCCAAAAACAATGGGGTTTGATTGTAACGACATGCAATATTAGGATCAGCACCTAACTTCAAAAGCGATCTGGCAACTGTTAGATAATTATTGACAGCACACATATGCAAAACAGTCTGGCCATCGTCAGAGTTCTGAGAATTGACATCAACTCCATTGGCAACCAGCATCTCAATGAGTGCTACACATTTTTCCTCCGGAATATCACGTTTGCCCCATTGTTGCATCAATACCATCTGGATTGGGAGTTGACAATCACCTGTAGCTAACTCCAAATCCGGCCCATACTCCAATAATAAACTTAGTAATTCCGGATTCTTATTCATACAGGCCCGATGGACCAAATTACAACCTTTAGCATCAAGCAGGTTGATATCCGCACCTGCTTCAATCATAGCTCTAACCATCTTTAAATCAACCTGCTCATTATCAGTCGCATCCATCAGTGCTGTCTTAGAATTACGATCAGTCCGGTTTGGATCCGCCCCGGCATCCAGCAGTATTTTTACTAACTCCGCTCTTCTTCCAGCAGCAGCTCGTCTTACAGCATAGTGAAGCGCTGTTTGACCACTATCATTTTGAAGATTCAGGTCTGGAGAACAAGCATTGATAAACCGCTTAACATATTTGGGATCAACATTGTCATTGAGCAGCAACATTAAGATGGTAGTCCCTTCATCATCAACTTCATTAACTTCACGCAGATTATTTAACGCATATTTAAATAAGCCCGGATGCTTTTCACCACGAATTGCTATCAGAGAAAGTAATAAATTTGCGCCAATAACAAGTTTGAGATTAGCGCCTCTTTCGATTAAATACCGAACAACTACAGCTGTATCATCATCAAGATCAAAACTTCGATTTAACGCAACATACAATGGAGTATGGTACGGTTCAATTTCATTCTCAACTTCAGCCCCATTTTTCAGTAACAACTTAACCAGCTCAACATCACTGTCTTTAACAGCATAGTATAGCGGAGTTTTCGCTGAATCATCCGCCAAGTTAACGTCTGCACCATTAGCGATCAATTGTTTACATATCTGATACCGCTCCAGCTTGTCATAATTTTTAATAGCCTCTATCAAAGTGATCCGGGGAATATCAGGTTGTTGAATTAATGTCTCTTTCATAATTCCTCCAAAAAAATGTTATTAATTATATAATAATATTATTTTAATAATATTTCAATTTTTTTATATTAAAATCTTTTTCAACCTGATCTAACCAAACCACATTCCATTAAAAATATCTATACCGCTTTTATTTTTAAATTCAGTTGCCGCCTGATCCATTTTAATGCTAACAGAAAGTAATTCAATATCCTTAAGCTGCCTTGCCATTTCAGTTAAGTATATTCCTTTAACCTTGTCATCCTTGTTGTCAAAATCATCATCAAGCTTACCAATTAAAAACTCTTCAAAAGTATTAATTAAATCAATATTTCTATAAGGTGAGTATTCCAAAATATAAGCAGTATCATTAGTTGCCACTGCATTAAGGAAATCCATGGTTGTATTTAAAATAACATACTCAATGTAAACCTTTGGTTGTGTTAATTCCTCATCTTTGATACTTCCGATATATTCCTCGATCTCCTGAAGCAAATTAACCTGTCTTTGTGAATTACCTGTTGACAGTAGCTTATTGATGTAAGTGTCTAACTGATTTAAAATTTCATTCAATCTGTTATCAGTATAGTTTTTCTTGAGTGCTTCCCATTGTCTTTTAAGACAAAAAGCCCCAAAAATAATAATCTTAGCAGTTGTAAGGTTCTTACCCTTTTGTTGTATTATTTCCAAGTGTTCTACTAACATGATAACCCTTTCTTAGACCACCTCTGCCTGGTCTTCCTGCCCGGAACATTAGCCATCAATGCTACTATTTCTTGAGTCCTTCCAAGCCTATGACTTCCTTCTCTCTTCCTCCATAAAAAAACACATTAATATTATTAAATTTCTTCATCCTCATTCTATTTCCTGCCAGTCACTTAAATATTATGATAAT
This sequence comes from Bacillota bacterium, assembly GCA_029553165.1. Classification (GTDB taxonomy): domain Bacteria; phylum Bacillota; class UBA4882; order UBA8346; family UBA8346; genus JAKPCT01. The sequence goes on along the minus strand of JAKPCT010000005.1, from coordinate 38,640 downwards.
ATCTATTGGTTAAGATTAATAATTAAACCAACAGTTCATAATAGAATAGTCAAGAAGATTTCACTACAAAGACTGCCAGAGGTATTCCTCATGTGATATCATATAATCGCTTTTATCATTATTCAATGGGGGATTGATAGTTTGAATTTACCAAAGTTTTTTCAAAACCCCGGTTTATGCGGTCAGTAAAGAGTCTGATTGGGAGATTTTGGGGGCCAACAATAGGCTTCGTTTTGCAATCAATCACTGTCAAAATTGGAGTTGTTCCTTATTTTCCAAGATCCGTTGGTTAACCTGCTTGATTATTTCCCTGGTTTCATCCCATAAATTTAACTGCTCTACCTGTTCATAACTGAAAAATGCAACTTGCCTGCCTTCCGGATTTTGAGTAACCGTATCGATGTATCGCATCAAATAGAGAGCTGTATCAATTACGATCCATTGACGGTTACGATACCAATCATACTTAATACTGCCTAGGTCCAAGAGTGCCTCAGCAGTAACGCCTGCTTCCTCAAGCACTTCTCTGGTAGCTGCATCAATTGCTGTTTCTCCATGCTCAATATGCCCGGCCGGAATAATCCATCTTTCTTTATTTGAGTTACTGGTTACAAAGAGATATTCAATCTGGTTGTTATTCTTACGGCAAACAATACCACCGGCACGATATTCAGTCGTTTTTGGCTGCAAATAAATTCACTCCATTTATGATTGATTAAATTACTTTATTCAATTTAAAACATGATTTTTTGATGACGCACCCAGATATTCATTAAGACTGCTGTTGATAAAATATTGACCAACATTGAAGTACCGCCATAACTAACAAAAGGCAACGGTATCCCGGTAATTGGCATCAGCCCAATATTCATTCCCGCATTTTCCAAGATATGAAACAACCACATGGCGACGATCCCGGCTGCAATAATACTGCCAGTCTTATCCCGCGCCTGAACGGCAATATGGATTCCCCGCCAGATTAAGATAAAGAATAAAAATAGGACTCCAAATCCCCCTACAAAGCCAAACTCTTCACATAAATTTGCAAAAACAAAATCAGTATGTGGTTCCGGTAAGAACCCTAATCGCCCTTGAGTTCCCTTTAACCAACCTTTCCCAAAAAACTGGCCTGATCCTACTGCAATTTGTGATTGAATAACGTGCCAACCACTTCCTTGAGGATCCCTCTCCGGATCAATAAAACTGGTCAGTCGGGCAATTTGGTACGGCTTAATTGGTAGTGGTGTTCCAAAGTAATTATGCAAAAGAAACAACAGTGCCACACCAATTACCGGTATTAAAAAAACCACAATTAACTTCCGGCCTGGAGCACCGGCAATATACATCATAATAAACATAAAGAATATATACACCAAAGCCGTACCCAAATCGGGCTGAAGCAATATTAAAAATAAAGGCAAACCCATATATAAAAACGGCATAATAAAATCATAATACGAGTTTAAACTCTCTTTTGTAGCCAAGTAATTTCCAAAGGTTACAATTAATAATAATTTTGACAGTTCAGAAGGTTGAAATCCAAACAACCAGCTTTTAGCGCCAGATCGGGTACTGCCAATTACTAATACTAATCCCAGAACAAAGATATTAAAACAATATAGTAAGATATTCATCCGTTTTGATAGCCGGTAATCAAACTGCAACAAAATTAAAAAACCAATAATCCCAATAAAAATGGCACTCAATTGTTTTTTCGTAAAATACCAAGGGTTATTACCAGTTATCTTCAAGAGGTTAGGATTGGTGCTTGAAACACTGTAGATTACAATCAGACCAAAAATAATCAGGATCACAACCGCTATAATAATAGTAAAATCAATATTCTTTAATAAACGACGATCCACCTAACCCCCTCCCCCCTGATAATTGTCGTCGTGGTAACCGTTTTACATAAATATATTATGGAATTTAAGATCTATGTATATCTTCACCAGATCAAAAAACCAACTGGAAATCGGACAATATATGGTCAGCGTAAAATCCGTTTAACCGGTATATTAGCTACCAAAGCCGCGGAACGCTCTCCGGAGTTCAACCTTACTTCCATCGTACTCTCATCAATATCCATATATTTGGAGATCACCTGAATCATCTCTTCTTTAAGGTTTTCCATCAAACCCGGGGTAACACTTGCCCGATCATGGACCAAAACTAATCTTAAACGTTCAACCGCCTTATCCTTACTTGAGGTGTCATCCTTGAAAAACTTATTAATAAAGTCCATAAAAATCGCTCCTTTCAATACCATTAACCAAAGACAACATCATTGTTTCCCGCTGAAACAGCGCTTCAATCTTTCAAAAAAGCTCAAATCAAAATCCAACGACATAAAGGGAACATCCTCCCCTTCGATACGCGCTACGATATTGCGATACGCTTGTCCGGCGCGGGAACTGCTATCCGACACTGCCGGTTCACCACGGTTGGTTGAAATAATTATGCTTTGATCATCCGGAACTACTCCTATCGGGTTGATCGCTAAGATATCAATCACATCATTGACATCCATCATATCTCCCTTACGGACCATATCCGGACGGACACGGTTAATAATTAACCGTGGTTCATAAATCTCATGGGCTTGTAATAATCCGATAATCCGGTCCGCATCTCTTACCGCTGAAACATCAGGTGTAGTTACAATAAAAGCTGTATCGGCCCCAGCAACCGCATTCTTAAATCCATGTTCAATTCCTGCAGGGCAATCAATTAAAATATAATCAAAGTCCAGCTTTAACTCCTGGCACAATTCAACCATCTGTTCCGGCTTAACGGCATCCTTCTCTTTGGTTTGGGCCGCCGGCAATAAAAATAAGCTCTCAAATCGTTTATCTTTAATCAGAGCCTGTCGCAACTTACAATTCTTCTCAACCACATCAATCAAATCAAAAACAATCCGATTTTCCAGTCCCATGACCACATCTAAATTACGAAGCCCGATATCGGCATCGATCAAAACAACTTTTTTCCCCCTGATTGCCAATCCGGTCCCAATATTCGCACAGGTAGTAGTCTTACCTACTCCTCCCTTACCTGATGTAATTGTAATAACCTTTCCTGCCATTAAAACAGTACCTCCTTATATGTATCAATCTATCTTACAACTTGATCTTTTCGACTACAATTAAACCTTCCTTAATCAAGGCAACTTCCGGACTGAATGCCTTGATCTTGCTCTTCTTGGTCTTCTCCGAATCCCGGGTGATAATCCCGGCAATCCGTATCTGGACCGGATTTAATTGGAAAGCCATAATTTTAGCAGTTGGATCGCCTTCTGCACCAGCATGGGCAGTACCACGTAACCGCCCATAGACAATAATATCACCACTGGCAATAACTTCAGCTCCGGGGTTAACATCTCCCAGGATTAAGATATTACCGTCATACTCTACTTTTTGGCCGGAACGTAACGTCTTGTTAATGGTAATTGTCCGAATACCGTCTTCCCGCGGTTCAGGTTTTTTAACCGGTTGCTTCTTCAAATTTGGTTCTTCCACAATTCCCTGAAGCACTAATCCATTATCAGTGAGTATTTTTTCAATTGCAGCATACTCAGATTCGCTTAACTTCCTGTTTCCCAACTGAATTCTGATTACTGCCCCTTTAAAAAAACTCCGTGATTTGTCAAGCTGATTTTGGAGTTCTGTCAGACATTCATCAAATGAAACTGTTTCCGGTATGATTAACTTCAACCCATTACGATAACCTTTAAAGATAACCTTATCTGTATGATTATCGGTATGATCATCGGTATTGTTTGGTATTTTTTTATTGAAATTTATCATATTCGCTCCCTGTGCTTGAGATTCTTAAATCCATTTGGCAAATATCCTTTATAAGTTCGCTACTTTAAAAAAAAAATCCTCCTAAAACAGGAGAACTCTAAAATTTACTTATTGTTCGGTTTAATTGAAGCTATTGGTTGAAGCGTTTTCACTAGGGCCATTTACTGCTTCATTATTATTCTCTTGCTTGCTTCCAGTTTTGGTTTCAGCAGCTGATGGAGCTACTTTGGTGGATTGTGGTTTTACAAGTTGTCTTTCAGCAGTCTGCTTTGGACTGGTTTCTTTGGCTTTTTCGTCCAAACCAAAGTATGCTTCAAATACCTTACGGGCAATTGGCGAGGCGCCACTGCTTCCCGAACCACCTTGCTCAACTAAAACAACAACTACAATCTCTGGTTTATCTGCCGGAGCATAACTGGCAAAAACAGCAGTGTTATCATAGGGCGGCCTTTGGGCAGTTCCCGTCTTCCCCGCAATCGGATATTTATCAAGCGGAAATCCCCGATAATAAGAAGCAGCAGTTCCCGAAGCAACCACTTCTTCAAGCCCTTGTTGGACGACCTTCAAAGTTTCTCTAGGAATCTTTAAATCATTAACCAAAACAGGTTTAAACGACTTACGCAGTTCACCTGTTGCTGACGTAATCCGTGTAACTACCCGAGGTTGATAAATTTTTCCGCCATTAGCAAGCGCAGCATAGTGAACAGCTAATTGTAACGGTGTAACTGTTAAATAACCCTGTCCAATGGAAAAATGGAGTGTTTCCAACGGATACCATTCTTTATCGCTAGTATGCTTCCGTTTCCAATCCGGATCCGGAATTAAACCACTTTTTTCTTTAGGTAATAACTCCAGTCCTGTCGGTTTACCAAAACCCAACAGCTTCGCATATTTAGCCAAAGTATTTGGCCCGATTCTCCGGCCCAATTCAGCCATAACAATGTTGCAGGAATTCTTAAGGCCACCAATAACATTCAATCTACCATGACCTCCAGCGTTACTTCCCACAGTCCAACACTTGAATTTGTTTTTCCAAACCGGATCATAACCGTTACAGAAGAAGTGTTCTTTATCCGTTGCTTTATTTTCCATTAAAGCAGCCAGTGTAGTAACTGTTTTGAAAGTGGAGCCAGGCGCAAACTCTCCCTGAATCGCCCGGTTTACCATTGGAATCAACGTCCGGTCATAAAGATATTTTGCCGTTTCAGTAGGAATCGGGCCCACAAAGATATTAGGATCATAGCCAGGTTTGCTTACCATTGCCAAAATATCCCCATTACGGGGATCTAAAACAACAACAGCTCCCGATTTGGCGTTTTTATATTTCGTATTCTTTTGAAGGTATTCCAACTGTTCAACTAAGGCTTTTTCAGCTGCCGCTTGTATTTTGAGATCGATCGTCAGGTGCAGGTTATCGCCATTTTGCGGTTCAATTACCGTGGGCTTGCTTTTTCGCTGTCCTTGAATATCAACTTCAAAAACTTTTCGTCCCTCTACTCCGCGCAAATATTTTTCGTAAGTACGTTCTAAGCCGGTTTTTCCGATTAAATCCCCCATTTGATAACCTTCGTCTTTTAATTGCTCAAGCTCTTTTTGATCAATCTCCCGAATATAGCCAAATAAATGCCCCGCTAACTCCCCATAACGGTAATTACGTAAATGGACGGTATCAACCTCAACATCGGGCAAGTCGAATTGTTCTTCGCGAAGCTTCATTACCGTCTCAAGATCAATATTTTTTTTGATTATTATATAATCATTAGGATTCTGAGCCTGATCGATTTTAGTATTAATCTCTTCTTCGGAGATCTTTAAGATTCTACTTAAAGTACTGACTGTTTTTTCCCGGTCCTGGATATTTTTCGGAGCGATCAATACATTATGCGAGATCCGTGAATCAACTAAAATCTGATTATTACGGTCATAAAATAAACCCCGCGGCGCAGCAATTCTGATCCGCGCTGTTTGGTTATTGATTGATCTAAGCATACTAGTAGCCCCTTGGACGATCTGCAACATCCATAAACGGGCAACTAATGCTAAGAAAATTAGCAGTACTACCCCTGCTAATACCCGAAATCTTGGTTCTAATTGTTTGGAAACATTATCCTTTACCAAACTAACCTCCGTAGCTACCTAGCATTTTCCCTAATTATTGAGAAGAATCCAAGTAGAAAGCGGCTTTACCGTTTAAAAATTTCAGCTTCTTTCAATTAAAAATTGCTCCATCTTGATGAGCAATTGATAAATTATCGGCGCCAATAGCGCATTATAAATTGCCAATGGTACAATAACTGAAACAAAAACCGCAAAAAAATTAAAATTAGCCTTAAATACCAACCGAATCATTGCATTAAAGCTTTCTAATACAATTGTCCAAACAAAGGTGACCAGAGCTGGAATTAATAAATTATCTTTAAAAATATTTTTCTCCAATAATCCAGCCGAAAAACCAGCAATCATTTTGATCAATGCACCAATTCCAATAACATTTCCTGAAAAAAGGTCCATCACAAAACCAGATACCAGTCCAAAGGCAGTACCTGATTCCGGACCTTTTAATAAGCCATAGGAAATAACCATAATTAAAATCAAATCCGGTTTCAATTGATTAACAATACCCAGATTTGACAGCCAGGTAGATTGGAGACCAATCCCTAAGATTACTCCGAGTGACAATAATAAAAACCGCATTATTTATTACTTTCAGGGCTGTTTATTAGCCCTACATTCTCCTGTTTAGTTTTGATAACATAAACAATTTTAAGCTGACTAAGATTAACTGCCGGTTTTAACGAAGCCTTAGAGACTAAATCATTGGAACCCTTATTCAAATTAACAATTTTGCCGATTGGTATTCCTTTCGGAAATTTATTGCTGGTTGCCGCAGTAACAACTAAATCATTCATTTTTAAATCAGCAAAATAACTATCAATTGCCGGTTTTACCGTACAGTAACCTAAATCTTCTCCGCCACCGGATACAATAACCATACTTCCAGTCCTGGCGATAACCCCGCCAATATAGTTGCCATCTCTGGCATCATTCAATAAAATCACTTCGGCTGATAGCGGGCGAACTTCACCAATTCTGCCAACAACACCATTGGGACTGATTACAGCCATATTCTTCTCTAATCCGTATCTATAACTACCTTTATTGATTGTTAACGTATGGTTCCAATTATTAGGATTGACTGCAATTACTTCAGCAACAACAATTTCATTGGTTTGACTGTTTTTAAAATCTAACGCTTCACGCAGGAGTATATTTTCTTCCTGTAATGATTCCAATTCTAATTGACGCACTTTTAAGTTAGCAATCTTTTTTTGCAGCCGTTCATTTTCAACCTTCAACTGGCCAAGTTTTGTAACAGTTTGCCAACTATCACTAATCACTCGTCCAACACTGTTAAAAATCGTCTCCAGTGGTGCAATCGCCGTATTAAAAAAATACTCAACCTTCCCTTCCTGCGGCCGTTCCCTTGAGGTAACAAACATCACCCAAGTCAGCAGGAGGAAGATAAGGGCTATTAATAAAAAGCGTTTATTTGCAAATAAATTCAACAATTGAAGGTCACCCTTTTATGCCATCTTTTTATTGGATTTCAACCTTCTTAAATCATGATAATTTCGTTCTAAAGCAATTCCTGTACCGCGTGCAACACAAGTTAACGGATCTTCAGCCACTTGTACCGGCATTCCAGTTTCTTCAGAAAGGAGTCGGTCAATTCCTCTTAATAAAGAACCTCCTCCAGACATAACAATCCCTTTATCAAGAATATCTGCTGCCAGTTCGGGTGGAGTCCGCTCCAAAGTAAGCTTTACTGCTTCTACAATATTCGAAACCGGCTCAGATAATGCCTCCTGGATTTCCTGATTTGATACATGGATTGTTTTCGGCAGACCGGTTAACAGATCGCGGCCCCTGACTTCCATCGTCTCGGTACGAGCATCAGGATAAGCCGAACCAATCTCTTTTTTAATATCTTCCGCGGTCCTTTCTCCGATCATCAGATTATAATTCCGTTTAATATAATGAATAATGGCTTCGTTCATTTCATCTCCGGCAACTCTGATTGAACGACTGGAAACAATGCCACCCAATGAAATTACGGCTACTTCAGTGGTACCACCACCGATATCAACGATTAAGTTTCCCGTTGGTTCCTCAACTTGTAATCCGGCACCGATTGCCGCCGCCATTGGTTCTTCAATCAAATAAACTTCTCTGGCACCAGCCTGTAGTCCGGCATCCATAACCGCTCGCTTCTCAACCTCAGTTACACCGGATGGAACTCCAATGATCACCCGGGGTGATAAAATACCAACATTTTTACCGGCTTTTTTGATAAAATGCTGTAACATCTGTTCGGTAACCTCAAAGTCGGCAATAACACCGTCTTTCATCGGTCGGACCGCGATTATATTACCGGGTGTCCGGCCGACCATCTGCTTCGCTTCATTTCCAACCGCGAAAATATTATTGGTATCTTTTTGAAGCGCAACTACAGTAGGTTCCTGTAAGACAACCCCTCTTCCTTTTACATAAACCAATGTATTGGCGGTACCAAGATCGATTCCCATATCCGAAGCAAATCGTCCAAAGAGTGCTTTTAACATTGTAATGATGCTCCTTCCAAATCATAATGAATAATTAATATGTTTAGATGCTTAAATAACCTTGCTCTTTCAAACTTACATACCGGTTATCACCAAAAATTACATGATCAATGATTTCTATCCCTAATATCTGACCAGCTTCACGCAGTCTGTTTGTCAATAAAATATCCTCCCGGCTCGGAGTTGGATCCCCGCTGGGATGATTATGGGATAATATCAAACTGGCAGTACTCGACTTCACTGCTTCCTTAAATACTTCCCGGGGGTGAACTGGTGAAGAACTCAGGATTCCAATGGCAGTTGTTTCAACCTTGATAACCTGATTTTTAGTATTTAAGTGAACAACTTTAAAATGTTCACGGTCAAGATCCTGATAATTAGCTTTTAACAGCTCAAACACGTCTTGAGGTTTTTTAATCACTGGCGCTTGTACCGGATTACTGGTTAAAACCCTCCTTCCCAATTCAAATGCCGCTTTCAACTGTATTGCTTTCGCTTGGCCAACACCTTTACATTCGGCAATTTGAGCACAAGAAGCTTTGGCCAAACTTCGTAAATCTTTGAATTTTAATAATAATTCTTCAGCCACTGCCAATGCAGTACGGTTTGACGAGCCAGTTCGCAAAATAATTGCAATTAATTCGGCAGCAGCTAGATTTTCTGCTCCATAATGAAGTAACCGCTCTCGCGGGCGTTCCTCCAGGGGCAGGTCTTTAAGCGTCTGCTTCTCCACCGTCTTTACCTCAACACTTGGGAATTTGATATCTTTTGCAACATAACGATCAGTTTACTAATCGGAAGCCCAACAACATTAAAATAACAACCATCTATTCTTTCAACAAAAATTGCACCCCGGCCTTGAATCCCATAAGCTCCCGCTTTATCAAATGGTTCGCCGGAAGCAACATATTCTTCAATCTCTTTTTGGGACAGTTCCCGAAACTTCACTTTAGTTTCAACTACTTCCGCAAAAACCCGGTTTTCAGGTAGATCAATAACTGCTAATCCGGTATAAACCGAATGTTCTTTACCACTTAACATTGTCAACATTGTTATTGCTTCAGTTGTCCCTCTTGGTTTACCCAGGATCTCTTCATCCAATACAACAACTGTATCAGCGCCAATAACATACCCCGACTCGATCTGCGCGGCTACATTTTCAGCTTTTAACTTGGCAAGCTGCAATACCAAATCCTCGGGTGAATTATGTTGAATCAAACTCTCATCAACATCACTTGGAACAACCCGAAATGACAATCCAACTTGTTTTAACAATTCTGCCCTTCTTGGAGAAGCAGAAGCCAATGTGATCTCTTTCATGGTCTCTTTCATAGAATTCTATAATCTGCGATATACAATAAAAGCAAAGACAACTCCTAATATTGTTGCCAAATTAAGATGAATTTTAAACCCAAAAGTTAACGAAAATGCATTTGCAAGCTTAAATGTTTGGGGATCGATCTCTGCGGTTGCCCCTTTAGCAATTAATGGAAAGTACGGCCTTAATATTTCGCCTAAAATTGAGCCACAGATAAAACCAATTAATAATAAGACTATCAACAAAACCCAATTATTTTTAGCAGCACTTGCCATTAATACACCTTCCCATCATTGCGAATCAATTCCACATTTAATTGATAAAATCCTTTTTCATTTTTAAAAACTAAGTAAATTCATCTGGAAACTCTGCCGTTAAATGTCATCTTCTTAATAAATTTACTGCGACAAACTGATAAACGGCCTGATATAAGGCCGCTTCATTCGCTTCGTAAGGATAAGTTAATCAACAAATCATTTACTGCCAAAAACTTCTTTAATAAAGTTTATTGCCAAAATAAACTGCCCTCCCGCATCCGGATGCAGTTCATCGGGAAGATATTGGGATTCGTTAATGCCAAACAACTTATGACCGTCAATATATTGAATCTTCGTTTCTTCACGGCTATTAAACCTTTGAACAACATCTGCAACAATCGCCCTGATATCTTTGAGACTCATCCCCGAATTACCCTTTACATCTTCACGTGGGGGACTGAAGATTGGAGATATTATAGTCAATGGAGTACGATAATGTTTTTCTTTAATTATCTGGATCGCCCCGATCAAATTGGCGGTGAATGTCCTTTCGGTCAGATCGCCATCATAAATATTAATTCCAACTTCCAAACTGATAAAATCCGCCGGTAAATCTCTGATTAAACGGGCAATCATTGGGTCAAGCTTACATTCGCCTGCAAAACCCAGATTGGTTAAGTTCAACCCTAAACGTTGCGCGACCATTCCGGTCCAGATCTTCGAGGCTGATTCGGCTTCTTTAGCTTGACTGATTGAACTTCCATAATGAATCCATCGGTTTTTCTTTACAGAAACTTGAGGCAAAATTCCAATCTTCGCTCCCGGTTCAGTCAAAACCCGTTTTAATTTGGTTTGATAACGATGGTCAAGCCAGATTTCAATATCCTTATTGCCCGGCGGTAACATATTAAAGACAATTTGGTTCGAAGTCGGATCAACTTTGGCTTCCTGAATAAAAAGCCCATCTACAAACAGATCCACCTTCATATCACTCGCCGGTTCTTCCAATTCTAATGCCAGTTCCAGTGAACTGGTGGAGAATACCAATCTGACTCCTGTGCTTTCGGAAGCCCGCTCTGTTAAACCAGGATAGAGATCAAGCCTTTCACAGTCAATTCGCCATGGCATAACCCAGTCAGCGGTCTGTTTTACAGAGATGCACCCTTCAAAGGTAAAAACTTTATCTTGATATGAATAACTTTGCATTTTATCACCTGTCTACAAGCCTTTTACTGTAAATAATTAAAACATTCTGTACTAGTTTCAGAAATCCTGTTAATTATTGCGAAAAATATCACTAATATTTTAACTTTATAATAATAAAATAAAAAACACAGGGTCTTAAACAAAAGAGTCCGTACAATTGCTTAATAACAAGCAAGTTTAGCATTTAGTCTTTATCACAATCTTTATGAGTATTCTCAGTATTTTGCTTACTGCTTCAACAGGATTTTTTATCTTCACTACCGAATTATTTTTTTATCATTTAACTTGATTGAATATTTCGCTTCAATCAAGCGAATCTCTTCAATTTTTTCTTTCCACATTGACTCCTCCCGATATTATTTATTCTTCTTTTGGATATCGATTTTTCAAACGTTTTCCTTTAATAATATTAACTAAAACGGGAATGATGTAAAATCATTCCCGTTTATTGTTAATAACTAAAAATTAAATGTTATCTTACTTCTGACCCAAGTCTCCTTCTTTTTTAACTGCAGCTTGTGCAGCAGCCAACCGAGCAATTGGAACCCGGAAAGGTGAGCAAGATACATAGTTCAAACCAACTTTATGGCAGAACTCAACTGAAGAAGGATCGCCACCATGTTCACCACAGATACCAAGTTTAATATCCGGGCGGGTTTGTTTACCAAGTTTAACTGCTGTTTCAACCAATTTACCAACACCGGTTTGATCTAACCGTGCAAATGGATCGGATTCATAAATCTTCTTGTTGTAGTATTCTTCTAAGAATTTACCGGCATCATCACGGCTAAATCCAAAGGTCATTTGGGTTAAGTCATTGGTACCGAAGGAGAAAAATTCTGCTTCTTTAGCAATTTCATCTGCAGTTAAAGCAGCTCTTGGAATCTCAATCATGGTTCCGACTTTGTACTCGAGTTTAACACCGGCTTTAGCGATTACCTCATCAGCAGTCTTTACAACTACATCTTTAACATACTTCAACTCTTTGACTTCGCCAACAAGCGGAATCATAATCTCAGGTACAACGTTCATTCCTTTGTTATTTACGTTAATTGCAGCTTCAATAACTGCACGGGTTTGCATCTCGGCAATCTCTGGGTATGTTACTGCCAAACGGCAACCACGGTGACCCATCATTGGGTTAAACTCATGGAGATCAGCAATAATACCTTTCAATTCTTCAAAGCTTAAGCCCATTTCTTTAGCCAATGCTTTGATATCTTCATCTTCTTGTGGTAAGAATTCATGGAGTGGAGGATCCAGGAAACGAATTGTTACCGGATAACCCTTCATTTCAGTGAACAGACCTTCAAAATCACTGCGTTGCATCGGCAGTAATTTTTCTAATGCTTTACGACGCTGTTCTTCAGTCCGGGCAACGATCATTTCACGCATTGCAGGAATACGATCGGCTTCAAAGAACATGTGCTCGGTACGGCAAAGTCCGATACCTTCAGCTCCAAAGTTGATCGCTACTCTTGCATCGGCTGGAGTATCAGCATTGGTACGTACTTTAAGGACGCGGAGTTCGTCAGCCCAACTCATTAAGGTTGCAAAATCACCGGTCATTTGTGGCTCAATAGTCGGTAACTTTTCACCATAAACATTTCCGGTAGTACCGTCTAATGAAATCCAATCACCTTCATTATAGCGTTTGCCATTTTTATCAATGAAGTATTTCTCTTCTTCGTTGATCTTAATCTCGCCACAACCGGCAACACAACAGGTTCCCATACCACGGGCAACTACTGCGGCGTGAGAAGTCATTCCACCACGGCCGGTAAGAATACCTTGAGCGACATGCATACCTTCGATATCTTCCGGTGAAGTCTCCAAGCGGACCAAGATAACTTGTTTCTCACCATTTTTATAGGCATTAACTGCATCTTCAGCTTCGAAGTAAACTTTACCGGTAGCAGCACCTGGAGAAGCAGGAAGACCTTTAGCAACAGGAGTTGCTGCTTTTAACGCATTTGGTTCAAAGTTAGGATGTAAGAGTGCATCTAATTGTTTTGGGTCAACCTTCATGATTGCTTCTTCTTTGGTGACCATTCCTTCATTTACCAAATCAACGGCAATCTTTAATGCTGCAGCTGCAGTACGTTTACCATTACGGGTTTGCAACATAAAGAGTTTTCCTCTTTCGATGGTGAACTCCATATCTTGCATATCACGATAATGCTTCTCTAATTTCTCGGCAATTTCAAGGAATTGATTGTAAGCATCAGGATTAATCTCTTTCAATTGGTCAATTGATTGCGGAGTTCTGATACCTGCAACAACGTCTTCACCTTGTGCATTCATCAAGAACTCACCGTAGAGTTTCTTCTCACCGGTAGATGGGTTACGGGTAAAGGCAACACCGGTTCCGGAATCATTACCCATGTTACCATAGACCATCTCTTGAACGTTTACTGCGGTACCCCAGTCACCAGGGATATCATTTAAACGGCGGTATACAATCGCCCGTGGGTTGTCCCAGGAACGGAAAACAGCCTTAACTGCTTCCATCAATTGAACTTTAGGATCTTGCGGGAATTCAAAACCTTTCTCTTGTTTGAAGAGTTCTTTATAACGGCGGACTACTTCTTTTAAGTGATCAGCGGTTAAATCAGTATCAAAATGAGCGTTGTTTTCTTCTTTAACTGCATCTAAAATCTTTTCAAATTTTGGCTTTTCAACTTCCATAACAACATCGCTGAACATTTGGATAAAGCGGCGATAACTGTCATAAGCAAATCTTGGGTTATTGGTAAGTTTTGCCAAACCCTCAACAACAATATCATTTAAACCAAGGTTCAAAATGGTGTCCATCATTCCAGGCATTGAAGCTCTTGCTCCGGAACGGACGGATACTAAAAACGGATTGTTCGGATCACCAAATTTTTTACCAACAATGGTTTCAGTCTTAGCTAAAGCTTCATAGATTTGATCTTCCACTTCTTTAGCTATGACTTTACCGTCAGCATAATATTTGGTACAAGCTTCAGTAGTAACAGTAAATCCCCGTGGAACTGGCAGTCCTAAACCAGTCATTTCAGCTAAGTTAGCTCCTTTACCACCTAAAAGGTTACGCATTGAAGCATTACCTTCACTGAATAAGTAAACGTACTTGGTCAATATAATACCTCCTCAAATATAATGTTTTTATTTTTGTACCGAAATGATTTTGATTTAATTTAATACATTTCGATAATTTAAACATGGCAAATTATGGATGGGTCTATTGCCCAAAACTTATGATTCTCTATTGTCTTGATAGATCCTTCTTAATTATTTTAAATTTTTCTTAATTGTAACTTTAATTTAACCTAAGAACCCCAAGTTATTAGATTTGATATTTATTATAAACTTTTTTTTTGATATTATGTTTGTTAAGCACGTGATTAATCATAAAAAAATATTATTATTCAATTAAAGAAAGGGGAGAATTAAAGTGAAGATCGGAATCATTAGTGATACCCATGGTTCGGTTACCGCTTGGCAACTGGCTTGCGCCAATTGCTTTACCGATACGGATCTGATCGTCCATTGCGGTGATATTTTGTATCACGGACCACGCAATCCTCTGCCTGAAGGCCACAATCCAAGCGCACTGGCACAACAGCTCAATAGTTATTCCAAACCGATTATCTTTGCCAAAGGCAATTGCGATGCTGATGTCGATCAGCTATTGATCGATTTACCGATTGAAGCGCCTTATACCCACCTGATCACTCCGGATTACCGGATTTTGATTCACCATGGTCATCAGTTCTCAGAGACGAATATTCCTGTCAAGACCAAGTCTCATTACAAGATTTCGATCTCGGGGCATACTCATATTCGACGGTGTGAAACTATTGATGGAATGGTTTTCATCAACCCGGGAAGTCCTGCATTGCCGAAAAATGAAGATAACATACCGACAGTAGCTGTCTTGGAAGGTTATGAAGTTAAATTTTTAAATATCTTAAATGGAAATATTGTTGCCTCATATAAATTCAGTTGATTTCAGTTTCAATCATCTTACGGGCCGCTTTCAGATCCCATTCAATCTGCCGTTTTAATGCTTCTGGCCCGGCAAAACGGTTCTCAGGTCGGATAAATTGTAAAAATTCGACCTGAACATTTTTTCCATACAAGTCAATCTCGATATCCATCAGATAAACTTCAACGAGTGGAAAATACTTTCCAAAAGTCGGTTTGATTCCAACATTAGCCAATCCATAATAACTGGTCGCATTCAATTTCAATTTTACTAAATACACTCCGTAACAGGGAAGTAAATATTCCGGACCCAACTGTATATTGGCAGTTGGATAGCCCAATTGCCTTCCCCGCTGCTCACCTTTGATCACTTCACCTTCAATCACAAAATTATAACCAAGCATTTTGTTGGCCTGCTCAAGCCGGCCCTCTGCCAACAGTTGGCGAATCTTCGAACTTGAAATAATCTCTCCGGCTTCTTTTTCCGGAGAAATCCGTTCAAAGATAACCCCATACTCATCACAGAGTTTTTTCAACAGTTCGAAATCTCCCTTACCTTCATACCCAAAACGAAAATCATAGCCAACTACGATCTGCTTCATCCGCAGGCTGTCGAGCAACCAAGTTTGAAAAAAAACATCCGGCTCTAACATTGCCAATTGCGGATTGAATTCGACTTCTAGGAGCAGATCGATACCTTGATTGGCTAACAATTGGTGCCTGACTTTGGAAGTATTGATTAATAACGGTGACTCCCCAACAACAGTATCAGAATGATTGGAAAAAGACAGAACCACTGATAATAAATTTAATTCGTGAGCTAATTGTACCGTCCGTTTGATGATCCGTTGGTGACCACGATGAACACCGTCAAAATTTCCGATTGTCACTACTGAATTGGTCCTGTTTTTTGCAAATTCCTGGCGCGCTTGCAAAATTGAATTCCAGATTATCAACACTATCACCCATAATCAATGTTAAAGATCTTACCTAGTCTAGTCTGCTTTGGGCTAACTTGGGTCGTAACAACGAACTAATTCTGTTATACTCCATTTGATGAAGCGGTATTCGGATTAAAAACCTTAACAGGTTGCCAATACTGATGTTCCAGATTATTAATTAACCGCGCGATTGCAACTAAGATTCCTTCTCGAGTTAAAACTTTAACATAAGAACCGGCGGCAATTGATAATTGATATTTTTGATAAGATAACTTACCGCCATTTTTCACTTTAACCAAATCTTCGTCGTTGATTGTCAGGGCACTTAAATTCGACAATGCCTCATTAATACTAATAATCTTCTTTTCCAAGCGGTTCTGTTCCAAAGCGTCCTGAACCTCTTCGAGCGAAATCGAATCTGCTATTTGAAAATTTCCAGACTGTACCCTGATTAAAGCTCCCATATGGGCGCCACATCCTAATTTTACTCCAAGATCATTAATTAAAGTCCGAATATAGGTCCCTTTCGAACAAACAATTTTGGCAAAAAAACTTTCTTTATATCGATAAACGCTACTGGTTGGTTGCAACAACTCCCAACTGTAGACGGTAATATCTCTGGCGCTACGTTCAATTTCCTGCCCTTCCCTGGCAAGTTCATAGAGCTTTTTACCCTGAACTTTTACCGCTGAATACATCGGAGGCGTCTGTTTAATATTACCGGTCAACTCACTGATACATGCTTTAATCCGGTCAAGTGATACTTTTAGATCGGGAAACTCCGTGATAACCTTTCCGGTTGCATCCTGCGTATCGGTTGTTTGCCCTAAAATAATTTCAGCATGATACACCTTTTGACTTTCATCTAAAAACTGCAATGTTTTGGTGGCATCTCCCAATCCTACTACCAAAACACCGGTAGCTTCAGGATCAAGGGTTCCGGTATGCCCAATTTGTGATTGCTTAATGATTTTACGCAGCTTATTAATAACACCATGAGAAGTGATTCCCCGGTCTTTATTAATATTTAAAAAGCCATGTAACATTATTTTTGAGCCTCATAATATTCATTAATAAAGTTCAGCACCTTTGTTACTATTTGGTCAATGGGCCCACTTAAGTTGCAACCTGCCGCCCGGGCATGTCCACCGCCACCAAAGTAAGCTGCTAACTTACTTACATCAACTGCCGCGGTAGAACGCCAACTTAATTTTACTTCATTTGGTTTCAATTCTTTAAATAATAGACCAATTTCAACTCCGTCAATCGAACGGGCATAATTGACATAACTCTCGGTCTCTTCGTTCTCTACCGGATACTTTGAAAGCATACTTTGATCAAGTACCACCCAGGCAACTTTTCCTTCATTGGTCAATTGAATTTTACTTAAGATTTCACCCAGTAACTTTATTGAGTTAAAACTCTTTTGTTCGTGAACCTGCTCAGCAACTTTTGACGGTTTTACATCATACTCTTGCACCAACCTTGAAGCGATCTCCAAGGTAAATGCTGAAGTACTGTCATATCTAAAGAAACCGGTATCGGTTGCAATTGCCGTATAAATAGCTAACGCAATCTCATCATCGATCTGATAATTCCCTTTAACCAATAACGAATAGACAACCTCGCCGGTTGCAGCTGCTTTTGGATATACAATGTCTAACGTCGCAAACATTGTATTGGTTATATGATGATCTAAATTAACAGTAATTAAACCAGGCAGATTCCAGATAGCACCGTCAATTGCTACCCGGTCTTTTTCGGCACAATCAACACAGATCAAGACTTGTGGGTTAAAATCAAGAGTAATTGTTTGCCTGATCTCTTCATTGCATGGCAGAAAATGATAAACACTAGGTACACCCTCAGAACAGATCATCTGGACCTGTTTTCCCAGTTTTTTTAGTGTTAAACCAATAGCCAACAAAGAACCGATCGCATCTCCATCCGGATGGATATGACATGCTACAACAAATCGTTCTTTAGCATCAATCACTGAAAAAAATTGAGCAAGCGAGTCTGACACTTATGATTCTCCCCTTTGTTCATTTTTTACCTCATTTAACAGCTTCATGATCCTTGAACCTCGCTCCATTGAGTCATCAGCTATTATATGAACTTCAGGAGTATATCTTAAACGAATTCTTTTACCCAGTTCAGTTCTGATAAAACCCTTAGCGCTTTCTAATCCTTCCATAGTTGCCTTTTTGGCCTCTTCATCACCTAAAATACTCACAAAAATTTTAACATGGCTATAATCATTAGAGACTTCGGCGTCGGTTACACTGACAAACCCAATTCTTGGGTCCTTCAAGTCACGTTGCAGCATCTGCCCAAACTCTTCTTTAACTAATTCTCTTAGCCGTTCTGCTCGATGTTCTGCCATAATGAGTTCCCCCCACATATTCCCATATTAAACCGCGGTTTAATTTGGGCGAAAACCCAGATGGGCTTTCGCTGTTAACTTCAAACCACTAAACTTACTGATTTTAACTTTGATTATATGATCAACTGGTTCGCTTGATTTCTTCCATTACAAAGGCTTCAATAATGTCGCCTTCTTTAATGTCATTGAACTTATCAATACCGATTCCACATTCAAATCCTTCCGAAACTTCACGGACATCATCTTTAAATCGCTTTAGCGAACTGATCTTCCCTTCATGGATAACAATATTATCCCGAATCAAGCGAATATCATTATTGCGGTTGATTTTACCTTCGAGAATATAGCACCCCGCAACATTTCCCGCTTTAGGAACCTTATAGACAGCTCTGATTTCCGCGCGGCCACTGATCACTTCCTGGAACTCCGGTTCTAACATTCCCTCCATCGCTTTTTTAACATCATCGATGATGTTGTAAATAATACGATAGAGTCGAACATCGACGTTCTCTTTTTCAGCTATCCGCTTACCCATTGGGTCCGGACGAACGTTAAAACCAAAGATGATGGCATTTGCAGCTGAGGCTAACATTACATCCCGTTCACCAATTCCTCCAACACCACCGTGGATCACTTTAACTTTCACTTCATCATTCGAAAGTTGTTCCAAAGCTTGACGGATCGCTTCAACAGAGCCCTGAACATCTGCCTTAATAATGACCTTGAGTTCCTTCATCTCGCCTTCTTTAATCTTACTAAACAGGTCATTTAATGTCACTTTCTGACTTTGCTGCATCTCATTCTCGCGTTTAAACTGCAAACGTTTATCAGCAAGTTGACGGGCCAGCCGTTCTTCATTTACGGCATTCATTATATCTCCTGCTTCAGGAAGATCATCAAAACCGATAACCTCAACCGGCATTGAAGGCGGTGCTTTCTTCACTCGTTTACCTTTGTCATTAATCAAAGCACGAACCTTACCGGCAGCAGCACCGGCAATAAACGAATCCCCTAACTGCAGGGTTCCGTTTTGGACCAAGACAGTCGCCACCGGGCCTCTACCTTTGTCAAGTTGCGCTTCAATGATTATTCCCTTAGCCAAACGGTTAGGATTAGCCTTCAGCTCTTTCAGATCAGCAACTAATAAAATCATCTCCAACAAATTCTCAATGCCGATTCGGTTTTTCGCCGAAACCGGGACAAAAATCGTATCTCCACCCCATTCTTCGGCAACCAAACCATATTCGGTAAGATCCTGTTTGATTCGTTCGGGGTTAGCTTCAGGCTTATCAATTTTATTGATTGCAACAATGATCGGAACATTAGCATCTTTGGCATGATTGATTGCTTCAACTGTTTGTGGCATAACTCCGTCATCCGCGGCAACAACCAAAACAGCAATATCGGTAGCTTGTGCACCACGGGCACGCATCGCAGTAAAAGCCTCATGTCCCGGTGTATCTAAGAAAGTAATCTTCCGTTCGTTTAATTCAACCTGATAAGCACCGATATGTTGGGTTATTCCGCCGGCTTCCTGTTGAGTAACATTTGCATGACGAATGGCATCCAATAATGATGTTTTTCCATGATCAACATGCCCCATAATGGTTACGACTGGCGGACGAGGCACTAATAAAGCAGGATCATCTTCAATCTCTTCAACTTGAAGTTTTTCTTCTTCAGTCCGTGCCGCATTAGCAGTAATATTAAACTCCTCAGCCAACAAAATCATTGTATCCAGGTCGATCTCCTGGTTAATCGTAGCCATAACTCCTAATGCAATCAGTTTCTTAATTACTTCACCGGCTGCAACTTCAATCAGTTGTGAAAAATCTTTAACAGTCATAAATGGTGGCAGCTCAACTGATTTTACATTAGTAATTGGCCCCTGTTTTTTTGGTGGAGTCGGACGAGAGATTTGCTTTTCTTTATTCCGTTTCGATTCATTGTCATCAAAACGGCTTTGTGTTTTCCCATCTTTATTTCCAAACCGGTTTTTTGGTTTTGAACGTTCATCATTGACAATCACACTTGGCGGGCCCTTACGTTCCTGGGCAAAATCTTTTGAAGCAGATCTCTCGTTAGACCCTTTGTTCCTTAAGTCATTTTGTTGATTATTATGTTGGTTAAGCGATTTATTATTGTTTTGACGAAATTGTTGTTGATTATTTTTATTATAATCCGAATGTTTGGGGCGTTCCTGACCTGGTTGCTGATTTGGTTTCACTTGTTCTGACCGATTATGTTGCGGTTTGCGATTGGCATCATTTTTTCTTTCTTCGGTGCCACGATCCGCTTGAGCATTCTTACTTTTCTGAGAAGACACCGGTGTTGAGTCACTTTTAGGCTTCGTATCTTGATGTTCCGCCCGAGTCTGATTCATTACATCTGCATTCCCTGAATCACCGGCTTTAGTTGGTATCTTCTTAGACTCTTGAGTTTTTACAGCACTGGCTTTGGCTGGAACAGTTGTTGCCGGAGCAACTGTATTAACGCTGGTTGTAGCAGGAATAGTTGTCTCTTTAACATTATCTGTTTTATCTTTATCAGAAACCACTGTTTGCTTAGCATTATTTTGAAATTCCCGACGTGCCTGTTCTACAAAACTGTCTTCAACCGTACTCATATGATTACGGACATTGGCACCTTGATTATTCAAGTATTGCAGTAACTCTTTAATATGAATCCCTAATTCTTTACTTAGTTCATGAACTCGCACTTTACTTATTGTAATCACCCCTATCATTAAATAGTTGAACAATCGCAGTTGCGAACTGATTGGAAATGACTCCAATAACCCCCCGCTCAGGCGCACCAACCCATTGTCCTAACTCTACTCGTAAACCGTAACATATAAATCTGATCTTACTCACTTCACATAGATACTGAAAATTCTTTAATGTTTTCGGTGAAAGATCAGTTGCACAGATCACCAAACGAACCTGACGTTTTTTAATCGCCGATTCTACACTAGCCGAACCAAGCACTAATTGACCGGACTTAGAAGCAAAACCCAACAACGTTGCTAATTTATTCATTTAATCAACTTCACTATCTCTTCCCTTAATCTGGTTTTTATTGCCTCATCCAGCTTTACTTCTAAAGCTTTTTCAAGTTGCGGCCCCTTAAAAGCAGCTTCCAAACAATCCGGGTTCGGACAATTATATGCACCGCGACCAGATTTCTTACCAGTTTGATCAACTACTACTTCTCCGTCAGGAGTCCGCACAATACGAATTAAATCTTTCTTGGGAAAGACATTCCTACAACCAATACAGGTCCGTTGGGGAATTTTCTTAACCTTCATTTATTTATCCCCCTTTTTCTTCTCCTTTTTAGCATCTTTATTGGCTTTTTTTAACAATTCTTCACCCAATAACTGGCCAATAGTAAATCCTTGCTCTTCCGGTTGAGTGGTAAACACTTCACCGTCAAGATTGGTTTGCTGTTCACCGGAGTTCGTCTTTTCCAAGACATCGGTAAAGAAATAACTCTCATCTTCACCGGACAATTCATCATCCAACTCAATCTTTGCCCGTTGCTTCTGGGTAGTCTTTGCTTTTTTAGTCTTCTTCTTGAAGTGAACCTCTTCTTCCTCTTCTTCAAGATCTTCAACGAAGTCATCAACTTTAGTCTCAAAGTCAACAATTTCGGGTTCAACACCATTCGGAACGGTGGTTTGATTATTTTCGATTTCAGTTATTACTTCTTCATCAACAAGGATATCAGCCGTCTCTTCCTGATTGATCCACTTCAATTCCGGTTCAACATCATCAAGCACCGAATCACTAAAGCCGATTTCTTCCCGGACCAACTGTTCAATTTCCGGACGGCATTCCTCGGCTTGACTTTCACTCTTAATGTCAATCTTCCAACCGGTTAATTTAGCTGCTAATCTGGCATTTTGACCCTCTTTGCCAATTGCTAATGACAATTGAAAATCGGGAACAATAACAATCGCCATTTTTTTCGACGGTAATATCTTAACCTCGCTAACTTTAGCAGGGCTTAAAGCATTTACAATAAATTCAATTGGGTCATTACTCCATGGAACAATATCAATTTTTTCACCTTTAAGTTCTCTGACAATCATTTGAACCCTGATACCCCTAGAACCGACACACGCTCCAACCGGATCAATTTGTGGATCCCGACTATACACAGCAACTTTTGAACGGTAACCAGGCTCACGTGAAACAGACTTGATTTCAACGATTCCATCCTGTATTTCAGGAACCTCCAGCTCAAAAAGGCGTTTAATCAAACCGGTACGGGCTCGCGATAAGATGATCTGTGGCCCTTTGGTAGTCTTCTTCACTTCCACAATATATGTCTTCAGCCGCATATTGGGTTCATATTGTTCGTTAGGCATTTGTTCGTTAACAGGTAAAACCCCTTCAATTCTGCCTAAATCAATGTAAATAGTACGTTGTTCAATCCGTTGAATGATTCCGGTAATTAAATCACCAACACGGTTAACAAATTCATCATAGATAATACTGCGTTCTGCTTCCCGAATTCGTTGCACAACAACCTGTTTTGCAGTTTGCGCTGCGATCCTCCCAAACTCTTTTGGAAAGATCTCAAACTCAACCAAATCATTCAACTCATAAATTGGATTAATCTTTTGGGCTTCTTCCAAACTGATTTCATTTTTTTCATCTTCAACTTCTTCAACGACAGTCTTATGAGTATAAACATGTAAGGCTCCAGTATTCGAATCAATACGGACCTCAATACTTTGAGCCGCTTTTTGATCTCGTTTGTACGCCGAAGCTAATGCAGTTTCAATCGCATCCAACAATATCTCTTTGCTAATCCCTTTTTCTTTTTCAACCTGTTCCAGCGCATCGATAAATTCATGATTCATTTTCTTTGTTTACCTCCCTCAATACCAAATAAATCGACGACGAGATTTGCTTTTGCTATATCTTGATATGGAACCGCTATTGTATCCTGATCTACTTTTATTATGACTTGTTGATCATTTATTTCATAACCTAACAATTCACCTACGTACTTTTTCTGACCGTTAAGGGCTTTATGCAATTTAATCCGGACCATTTGACCTTTAAAGCGTTCAAAATCAGTTTCTTTTTTTAAAGGCCGTTCCAGGCCAGGTGAAGATACTTCCAACAAATAACTGCCAGGAATTGGGTCTTTTTCATCTAAAATTTTCTCCAAAGCCATACTATAATGTTGGCATTCATCGATCCCTACTCCATTTGGGCTATCAATGAAACATCTAAGAACCCAGTCGGCTCCCTCTTTTTTATACTCCACATCGACCAATTCAAGTCCCAATTGCTCGGCAACCGGAGTCCCTAGTTTCGTAACTACATCCTCAATCTTTTCTCTTGCCAAATTCCGCCCTCCTAATATTTTTTACCAAACTAATTTATTATACCGAGCAAAACAAATTGAAAGAGTGGGGAACCCCCACTCTTTTAACAACAGTACACTTAATTTAGTTTAACACAATTATACTTATTTTACAAGTAACTATTTATTTATCCAATATTATTAGGGACAGGCACAAACTGTTGAACACCCTGATACCCTAAGCGTTTTGATATCTTATAAGTCGCTTCCAGTAACACCGGTAAAATCTCTTGGCTAATTCGCTCCGATGTCATCCTTTGCACCGGACCAGAGACACTGATTGCTGCCTGCCAACGGCCTTCATAATTCATTATTGGCGCCGCAACACAAGTTACCCCATCATCACGTTCCGAAAAATCAAGCGCGTAACCATTTTGTTTGATCTGTTTTAACACATCAATTAATCTGTCAATGTCCGTAATCGTCTGCTCAGTAAATTTAACAAACTTTACATTTGCCATTCTTCTGCGGACATCTTCAAGGTCCAACCCGGCTAATAAGACCTTACCGGTTCCGGTGCAATAAGCCGGACCACGGCTCCCTACCCGGGCAAACATCTTTACAATTACGATATTGGTCGATTCAACTTGATCAATATAGACAACCTCGGCACCGTCCAAGATTGCCAGATTGGTAGTTTCATTAACCTCTTCAGCCAATTTCTTGAGATAAGGATGCGCAATTGAACGTAAATCCAATGAAGCCAACGCTGCATTACCAATCTCAAATGCTTTTAATCCTAAACGATACCGTTGGGTTACCGGTTCTTGTTCAATAAACCCCCGGTACATCATTGTATATAATAAACGATGAACAGTAGTTAACTTTAAGTTAGCTTTCTTAGCCAGCTCTGAAATCGAAACCGGAGCACTCTCATTAGCTAAAATTTCCAAAAGCGACAACGCTCTGGTGACTGCTTGTACGATTTCACCGTCGCCATCTTTACGCAAACGTCCCAACTTCAACCCTCCCCGCGCCTAATGATTTTATCGCAGAAGCAATCCCTGCTGCCACAGATAGAACACAACTGCCAATAATGCTAATATAGCTAAAATGAACATTATTTTCAAGGTTTTCAAAAATATTTTTAAAAGAAACACCAAGATTATTGCTCCACCAATTATCCATAACCAACTCATCACGCTTAACTCCTTTGCCTATTCTTAAAAAAACATGTTAATAGACTCGGCAGCACATTTTAATTCTCCGGCAAGCTCAATCCGGTTCCGCTGTATAGTAATTTCTTATAATTGAATTCATACTCCTCAATCTCACCCAGATCGATCAAGGTTTGCAAATACAATTCAATTATTTCTTGATCACTTTTATGCAATTTATAAGCTTTTCGTAAGAAAGGCAACGCTTTATTGAGAGAACCTTTATGATAATAATAGATTCCAATCTCTTTAAGCAATTGATATCCTGGAGTAAATCTCATTCCAAGCAACCAACAACCCAGGCCAATAAAATTTAAGTTAAACTTTTCAAATACCTTTCCTGACAAATACCAATAATACCAGAGTTTGTTCGCTGGTGCAAACATTTTAAGCAATTGCCATAGAATAATCCACTTGTTTTGGGTTTCAAGCGACTTTTCCAACCCTCTAAGTCTCAAGTGTATTTTAACATCATCATTATTTAGCTTGTTCAATAGTTGAAGTGCCTGTCTTCTGATACTATTATCAGGCGCAATCTGTAATAAATGCAACAAACTCGCTTCGGCTTCGTCATAAAGCTTCAATTGTAATTGAGTTTTACCAAGTAAAATAAATGTTTGAAAATGTAACCGATTCAAGACACTGGCTTTTTTAAGAAGGTCTAATGCTTCTTCAAGTCTTCTTTGGCGGCTGCAAAATGCTCCGTAATTATAATATGAACCCCACCATCTGTCATTTAACTGGATTCCCTGTTGATAGAAGAATTCAGCCTCAGCAATCCGCCCCCGTTCTTCAGCCAAAAGTCCCAAGTTGTTATATACATTTACTCTGCCGGGATCAATCTCTAAAGCTTTTAACCAGATTGCTTCCGCTTTCGCATAGTTCTCCATTCCGGCATAAACTGCTCCCATCAGGTCCATGGCGGTTGCATTATCCGGTTCCAGATCAATAATATTTTGTAAACAATTTAGGGCTTGATCATATTGACCACGGGAATGGTAAAACAAAGCCAGCCGGAGCCAACCCTCAATGAAGTTTGGAAATTTGGTAACCACTTCTCCAAATAATTTTTCTGCTGCCCCGATATTCCCCGCCTGATAGTTGAGTTCTGCCATAATCAAAGGAATTCGGGGATGCTCCGGAGCAATATTCCGTAATCTAAATAAAAATGCAATTGAGTCATCCAAATATTTCGAAAATCCATTTTGAATAATAAATAACAGAAGAATATCAATGGCTTCATTAAAGTCCGGATCATAAGAAATCGCACTTAATAAGCAATCCAAACCTTCTTCCCGTTGTTTATAACTCTTCACTTCTGATAAAAGCTCTAATCCTTTTCGAAATTCCAAAAAAGCTTCCATTGAAGCAGTATACAATGGAGGTCGGTCCTCTGCAGTTTCTGCAATATTTTTATTTAAATAAAAGAGCAATTCCCGTAAGTGCTCCTCCCACGCCATCAGAAAATCCCGTTTGACAGCTTCAAACCGATCGAAATAAACGATCTTTTCCGCAGCAGGATCATATAAAACGATCGTTGCCAATAGAGTGTCTTCATTACCGTCAATTTCGCCGGCAACCCAAAGTTCTTGAGCATTATAAGCTTCTTCAATAGTTAGATTGCTTAACTTCTCTTGCCAATTATCAATTTCCAAATCAACATTGATTTGAGCATCAATCTGAGCATTATTCAGTCGCAAAGTTGTTAAATCAGTCAAACCCCTGACAAGCAACGATAAATACTGCGGTTCTTTTGTTGTAAGAAACGGAATTACTTGTATCAAAGTTACCTCCGTGGTCTTTAGATCTCGACAAAAACCTTAGCATATTAAAGAATGCTAGTCAAGCTAAAAAATCCAAAAAAGAAGCTTGCTTTAACAAGCTTCTTACAATCCCATTTGAAAATGATATTTTGACGATTCAACAATTTTGACTGGAAATTCTAACCACTTGGCAGGCCGGATTCGATATGTCTTACCAATGATGTCTTTTCGTAACAGATTATCGACTATATTGAATGTATCTTTAGCAATCTTAACCTCATAGTCACTGAAATCATAATCGTTTAAAGTACTAATAACCGCTGTCTCAATAATTGAATTCAGCTCTGTTTTAAGCGCTTTGCTTATTTCAATCGGTAACTGGACACTACTGTTACCAAAACTAATTTTTAAACTGTCAAAATCCTCCAAGTGTTTCCCGATCTCTTGAGGTAATTCCTTCTTAACTTCTTCCACCAATTGCGGAATATCACTTTTAATTTCATTTCGAACCTTCTCGGCAACAATATTGGCTAACATTTCAGGATTAACTGCAATTGTAAAACCTTGAAATCTGATTAAGACATACATTATTAAAATTACACCAAAAGCTCCTAACAACAAACCGAAGATTAAACCTTTCCAAAATCGCTCCCCGAAGTACTTTCCATCTTTAGAGCTTAGCTTATCAGCCATATCATTCCTCCGTCACATACTGTCACTCTCATAGTATGCCGCAGGATCACTCTTTTATGAACATCATTTTAATCCTTAATCAAAGGTATTAATACTTCAATTCGAAAACCGTTATTAGCTTTTGAAAAATATTCCACTGTTCCGTTCAGCATCTTTACCCGTTCTTCCATTCCCATTAAGCCAAAACCCTTAATAATACCATCACAACCGTAGCCATCATCACTAATATGCAACCTGATATCTACAGAAGAAATCTTCAGTATAATATTAACATTGTTAGCCTTGCCATGTCGTAAAGCATTAGTCAGTGCTTCCTGACAGACCCGATAGATAATTGCCGTGTATTTAGGACTGATATTCTTTTCCAGCCCCTCAACATCAAACTTTACATTCATTCCTGAACGTTCAAATTCGGCAACCAAATTGTTAATACTGTCCAAGGTCCAACTGGTTAACCCGATTACCGAACTCCGAATATCCTTCAACCCGCCTTTGGCAATTTCAACTGCCTCATCCAGCTTCTTTCTTGTCTTATCAGGGTTAATATCAAAATTTAAAGTACACAGTTCCAAGATTGTAACTAATAATGTCATTGTCTGCCCTAAGGTATCATGGACGTCTCTTGCAAAACGGTTTCTCTCTTTGGTAATAGCTAACTCTTCTACTGTTGCTGCATATTCAGTTAACTGTTCGTTCATCTGGTGTAATTTAGCATTCTTTTGGTTCAATTCTGCTACCAACTGTTTATACTTAGTGATATCAGCTAAAACAACTACCCTTCCTACAACTTGACCACCATCATTGATTGGCTGGATTCTAATTAAATACCACTTCTCCATTAAAGCAAAATTCAGTTCATTGCAAGTACTGGTCTCGCAGGTGTTTCTAATATAATCTACTACTTTCAGTGCTTCATCTTTATTATCACATTTCTCAACTAAAAGTTGGAAAAAGCTTTCTAAATCCAATGTTGGTCTACGAAAGATTGATTTTGAATCCAAACAATCAAATACTCTTTTCAAAAACTTATCTAAAATACTTTCCCTGCTGTTAACTGTTGAAAGTTCAAACAACTCTGGAAAAACGTTTCGAAACATCCGGTTATAATCAACAATCATATTTGAGTAATCAACAACTATCAAAATATCCTTTATGTTGTCAATAACCTCACGTACCGCCATTGGGACTAAATCTAACAGTTTATACTTTAAAGCAGCAAACCACAGGACTAATAATGTAGCCAATAAACTGAAAGGCGTAATATCAAAGTCAACACTAATAATATGAACTACAATTAATACATTGGTTATGATCGGAATTGACGCTCCAAAAACAATCAGTAAAATCTGCTTCTTTTTATAAGCAAATTGCGTTAAAGAATGCTTGATTAAACATAGTGTCCCAATCAAACAGAAAGAATACGATTCGATTGTATGAAGATAAAATAAAATTCCATATTGATTAAAAGCTTGATCCTCAATTGTGAAAAACAGGTGATGGTAACTGTTGGTATAGACAGCGATCATTGAACCGATTGGAATGATTGCAAGCAGCAAAAGGTTACGTGGATTCTTAATGAAATCACTTTCAACATACCGCAAACAAAAGATGATCCAAAACAGACCAATTAAACAGATTCCGGTATATTCATAACTTACAAAGAGCGACTCTACTTGGTAATTGGGCGCAAAAATACGCAGAATCTGACCCGAAAACCAAATAAACA
The DNA here is from genome assembly GCA_029553165.1 of Bacillota bacterium. Classification (GTDB taxonomy): domain Bacteria; phylum Bacillota; class UBA4882; order UBA8346; family UBA8346; genus JAKPCT01. The sequence goes on along the minus strand of JAKPCT010000005.1, from coordinate 9,414 downwards.
GCAGTCCCAAAAAATAAACAAAACTTCTCACTGCCGGAGTTTTCTTCCCTCTGAGAAGAGTAAACAAAATCATTGAAACTGATAAGACCAAACCTAAACTCAACAAACAAATCCGAATTGCTGTTATTAAATCCATTTACCTGACAAACCTCATGTTAATAACTGTAAATTACCCAAGTCATAATATTTCTTGTTTTATTCTTAATCTCCTGCAAAACAAGAAAAAAACAAGCGAAAAACTTGCAGTCTTACCGCTTGCTCCAGAAATTTCGTTATTTAATTTGGTTAGTTAACAGATACTAGCCTTAAGCTCTTTAACTAATTTAATGGTTTTTTGATAACTCCGATCTTCAGCGATCGTCTTGACAATTGCACTGCCAACGATTACTCCATCGGCTAATTCAACAACCTTTCTGGCTTGTTCCGGTTTGGAGATCCCAAATCCGACGGCAACCGGTTGATCCGTCTTTGACTTCACTCTGTTAATAAACTCCGGCAAATCCGTTGCTAAACTGTCCCGCGCTCCGGTTACTCCTTTTAAAGAAACCGCATAGATAAAACCGGTAGTTGATTCGGCAGCCTTGATAACCCGCGTTTCACTGCTGGTAGGAGCCACCAAAAAATTAAGTGCAACATTATACTGATTGCCAAGGGTTATTAGTTCCTCAGCTTCATCCGGAGGCAGATCCGGGATAATCAACCCGGAACATCCTGCTGCACTGATCTCTGCAAAAAAGGCTGGTAAACTCCTCTGCATAATCATATTGTAATAAATCATCAAGACAACAGGAATATCGACTTTTTGAATTGCCGGTTTAATGGCTTGCAGCAGTTTGGCTAAATTACAACCATTAGCCAATGAACGTTGCCCTGCAGCCTGAATGACCGGACCATCCGCCAAGGGATCGGAGAATGGAACTCCAATCTCGATTAAATCGACTCCATTTTGGGCTAGTATTTCAATTAACTCCGCTGTAGCAGCGAGATCAGGATCACCACCCATAATATACGTAATTAAAGCTTTCTGCCCTTTTTCTTTCAACAAGCGAAACCGTTCTGCAACTCGATTCATAATTGCACCCCCATCACATCTGCAACCGTAAAGATATCTTTATCGCCCCTGCCTGAGATGTTAATTACCATAATTTCATCTTCATTAAGATCTTTAGCAATCTTGATCCCTTCAGCTACCGCATGCGAACTCTCTAACGCCGGTATAATTCCTTCAACTTTGGTCAAAAACTCAAATGCCGCCAATGCTTCCTGATCAGTGACGGAACGATAGACTACGCGACCACTGTCTTTCAGAAAACTGTGTTCCGGACCAACTCCAGGGTAGTCTAAACCGGCTGAGATTGAATATGCTTCAATTACTTGTCCATCGTCATCCGACAACAGATAACTCTTGGCTCCATGTAATACTCCCGGTTTGCCTTTTGCCAGTGAAGCTCCGTGGTGGCCACTGTCCAGACCACGACCGGCAGCTTCAACTCCAACTAGTTTTACGGCAGAGTCATTGATAAATTCGTAAAAGATCCCCATTGCATTACTGCCACCACCAACACAGGCAACAACATAATCCGGTAATTTACCGCAAACATTTTTCAGCTGTGCTTTAGTCTCCCTGCCAATGATCGCCTGGAAGTCACGGACAATTGCCGGATAAGGATGCGGCCCAACAACTGAACCGATCAGATAGTACGTATCATCAACATTAGTAACCCAATCACGGATCGCTTCATTGGTAGCATCTTTTAAAGTCCTGCTCCCTGATGTTACCGGCACAACTTCGGCACCTAATAATTTCATTCGAAACACATTTAACGATTGCCGGGCGATATCTGTTTCTCCCATATAAACAACACATTGAAGCCCAAATTTTGCAGCAACCGTGGCAGTCGCTACCCCGTGTTGACCGGCTCCGGTCTCTGCAATAATTCGCTTTTTTCCCATCCGTTTCGCCAAAAGAATCTGCCCCAAAGTGTTATTAATCTTATGAGCTCCGGTATGATTCAGGTCCTCACGTTTGAGAAAAACCCGTCCTTTCCCTAACTCTTTACTGAACCGCTCAGCATAATATAATGGGGTTGGTCTCCCGGAGTAATCATTGAACAAGGTTGTCAACTCGTTAATGAATTCCGGATCATCTTTATATCTTAAATACGCTTCTTCCAGTTCATCCAATGCCGCCATTAATGTTTCCGGTACATAACGGCCACCGTAATTACCAAAGTACCAATTCCTATTCATCTCGTTCACGCTCCAATATTTTTAACTTTCTCCATAAAAGAAGCTACTTTTTGTTCATCTTTTAACCCCGGAGAATATTCCACCCCGCTGGATACATCGATCAGATCAGGACGGGCTGTTTTAATCGCCGCTTCAATATTACTTTCATTTAGACCACCAGCCAAAATTTGAGGCAGCTTTAAAGTCCGAAATGTCTCAAATATTCTCCAATCAAAGGTCTTTCCTGTACCACCAGCCGTATCCGGCGAATAAGTATCAATCAAGATCGCCCGGACCGGGCTGTCTTTCCAGATCAAATCCGGTTGATCCAATCCCGCCCGAAAAGCCTTAATTACTCTCCCCTCCAGTTGTTCTGCAACATCCGGAGACTCCGAACCATGTAATTGCGCAAGGTCTAAACGGCAATCCTTCATCAATTGCTTGATTACATAAGGATCTTCATCAACAAATACGCCGATCTTGGTAACAAACGGTGACAGTTCCCGGGTAATCCTCGCGACTGTCTCCGGAGTAACCTGACGTTTCGAGGGCGCAAAGATAAACCCTAATGCTGCAGCTCCGTAACGGATACAATTTAAGGCATCATTTAAATTGGTTATTCCACAGATTTTAACCGGAATCATCAGCTTACCTCACCCAATAACGACCGTATCTTAGTTTGCGGATCAGCGGCAGTTACCAGTGACTCTCCCACCAATACCGCTTGAACACCTGCATTTTCAAGCCTAATTATATCTTGACGATCTTTGATCCCACTCTCGGATACTACTGTTATTCCCTCCGGGATCGATTCAAGCAGTTTGAAAGTTGTATTTAAATCCGTTGTAAAACTACGAAGGTCCCGGTTGTTAATCCCAATTATACTTGCACCCGCATCAAGCGCGATTTCCAATTCCTCATGGTCATGAACTTCAACCAATGTTGCCATTCCAAGCTCATTTGAACGGTAGATATACTCCTGCAACTGTCTGGGTTCCAAAGCGGCCACAATCAATAAAACTGCATCCGCGCCATTTACTTTTGCTTCAACGATTTGGTATTCATCAATGATAAACTCTTTCCGCAAGACCGGAACCTTTGCAGTCTTTGCTTTCACAAGTGCAAGGTAGGTCAATGAACCTTGAAAAAACTCCTCATCTGTTAAAACGGAGATCGCTGCCGCTCCGGCAGACTCATATGCTTGCGCCAAGCTCTCCGGGTTAAAATCGGGACATAATAACCCCTTTGATGGCGAAGCCTTTTTAATCTCAGCAATGATACTGATCGTTGGTTGATTAATACTGGTTTTAAAACATCTTGCCGGATATGATTGTTGGTCAAGTGCCTTAATCAAACTGTTTAAAGGTACTTCTTCCTTTCTTTCCAGCACTTCAACCTGCTTTTTAGTCAATATTTTCTCTAAAAACATTATTCCTCCATCAAACTGCAATTTGGCGCAGAGCATTCAATTTCTGATAGGCAATCCCTTCTGACACCAGTTTCCGGGCTAACTCAATCCCTGCTTTAATATCCGGAACCACATCAGCCACAAACAATGCTGCTCCAGCATTTAACAGGACAACATCCAGCTTTGGACCTGAAACTTCGCCTTTTAAGATACTTTCGGTCAAGAAAGCATTAGTGTCAGACGATTCTCCCATCAAATCGCGGTTCGATGCTTCTGTAAGACCATAGTCACTGGCGCGCAGATTAAAGGTTTCAATTTTACCATTTGCTAAGAGTGAAACTTTATTTTCACCTTCCAGCGAAAGCTCATCAAGACCGCCACCACCATAGACAACCATTGCCCGCTCACTCCCTAAACGCTTCAAAACTTCAGCAATAACTGTCGTTAACTCTGAAGCATAAACACCGATTAATTGGCAGTTTGCTTGAGCCGGATTGGTCAAAGGTCCTAACAGATTAAAAATGGTACGAAAACCAAGTTCCCGGCGTGGCCCAACCGCATGTTTCATGGCCAGATGATATACCGGAGCAAATAAAAACCCGATTCCTACCTCTGCTAAACATGCTTCTACCTGCTGTGGTGCTAAATCCACTTTGATCTTTAATGCTTCTAAAACATCAGCACTGCCACAACGACTGGAGACAGCGCGATTGCCATGTTTGGCGACCGGAACACCTGCAGCAGCCACAATAAAAGCCGTTGTCGTAGAAATATTAAAAGTACTTGCTCCATCGCCCCCGGTTCCACAGGTATCAATCACCCGCGGCGCTTTAAAATTAACCTTTAACGATTTTTCACGCATTACTCTGGCAGCGCCAGTGATCTCGTCGACTGTCTCCCCTTTTAGCCGTAATGCGGTTAAAAAACCACCGATTTGGGCTAAAGTAGCATTCCCTTCCATAATGGTACTGGTTGCCGCAATCATCTCGGATTCGGTCAAATGTTCTCCTCGGATCAACTTTGCTAAACTCTTTTGTAACACTCTAACTCAGCTCCTCTAATCTATTTTTTAATAAAAGTTGGTAGTAAAATTAAGCACACCTATTCTGTAATAAAAAGTTGGTTAATAATTTCATACCTGCACCGGTAAAGATTGATTCCGGATGGAATTGTAATCCGAAGGTAGGATGTTCACGGTGGCGTAACCCCATGATTAACTCAACATTATCACTGTTACACGTTGCTGTTACTTCTAAGACATTTGGCAACGACTCCGTCTCAACAATCAATGAATGATACCTAACCGCCGAAAAAGGTTGTTCTATTCCTTCAAATAAATCGCGCCCATAATGATTAATACTACTTACTTTACCGTGAACCGGATACGGTGCTCTGACGACTTTACCGCCAAAGACTTCTCCGATACATTGATGTCCCAAACAAACCCCTAAGATCGGTATCTGACCTGATAACTCTTTAATCAATTGAGTGGAAATTCCACTTTCTTTAGGAGTACAAGGCCCCGGAGATATTACCAGATAATCCGGTTTTAACCCTTGAACTTCAGCAACCGTGATCTGGTCATTTCGAAAAACCTGTATTGGTAAGCTTAATTGATGCTTGGCAATAATTTCGCCAAAATACTGCACCAAGTTATAGGTAAATGAATCATAATTATCAATGATTACCAACATTACTCCGCCAACCTTTCCAGCGCCGCTAATAATGCCCCCGCTTTATTCATTGTCTCCTGGTATTCCGATTCGGGGTCCGAATCAGCAACAATCCCCGCGCCAACTTGAATTGTCGCTTGATTATCTTTGAAGAAAACCGTTCTGATAGTGATACAGGTATCCATACTGTTATTAAACCCAAAATAACCTACTGCACCACCGTAAAAGCCACGTCTGGCAGGTTCAAGCTCTTCAATTATCTCCATTGCCCTAATCTTGGGCGCCCCTGAAAGCGTACCCGCGGGAAAGACTGCTCGAAATAAATCACGATTAGTACACTGTTCCGTTAATTCACCATGAATCGTTGTCACTAAATGCATAACGTGTGAATAATATTCGACTGCCATCAAATCTTCAACTCTGACACTTCCAAATTTACAGACCCTTCCCAAATCATTGCGCCCCAGATCAACCAGCATCACATGTTCGGCCCGTTCTTTTTCATCATTTAATAATTCTACACTCAAGCGGGCATCAGCTTCGCTTGAATTACCACGGGGTTTAGTCCCGGCAATTGGTTTTAAAGTTACCGTTCGATCATTCCTTCGCACCATCACTTCAGGCGAAGACCCTGCCAGTTGCAATGAACCAAAATCAAGATAGAATAAATATGGCGACGGATTAATCGTTCTTAACAGACGATAAAACTGAAACGGATCACCATGAAACGATTGGGTGATTCGTTGCGACAAGACAACTTGAAAAACATCTCCCGCAAAGATGTATTCCTTGGCGCGTTCAACCATCGCCATATACTCTTCCTTGGTCACTGAAAAATGGCGGTCATTATTTTGAGGCACCTGATTTTCCCTAATTGTTGGAAGTTGCAATGAATCTTGCAGTTTGCCTAAGATCTTTTCAATCTCCAACTGCGCCTTGGCATAAGAAGCTTCCAGCTCCTGATGATCAGTCTTGGCTAACATGATAAGATTGATCCGATGACGTACATGGTCAAACCGGGCTAAAAACCTTGGAATCATTAAACAGACATCTGGTTCATTATCATTAAGGTTTTTTTGAGGTAATTTTTCGATCTGCCGGACATAGTCATAACCAATAAATCCAACCGCCCCCCCATAAAAAACTCCAAATTCCGATGTTAAAGGAATCTTCAGTTCCTTCATGATGGTTTCTGCTTCCTGGAGCGGATCACCATTCTTTTTCAAGGTGTTTCCGGCAAAATCAGTTATCTCCAACTGTTCTCCAAACGCCTTGATAGTCACCAGCGGATCCCAACCGATAAATGAATACCGCCCAACCTGTTCCCCGCGTTCAACGCTCTCCAATAGAAACCGATTACTTGTTTGGGTTAGTTTTAAAAATGCCGTCACCGGTGTCTCCGAATCATTCACAAACTCATGACTGATTGGGATATAATTATACTCTTGAGAGATTGCCAGTTTCCGATAATCATCAAAGGAGGGATTGATCTTTGGAGTTTTGAGAGTAGTCTTTTTAGCTACCGGAATCTGCTTCATTAATGATTCAAATTCATTAAAGTTTAATGATTGTTGACCATCCGAAAGTGCTTTCTCCGGGTTCGGATGGACCTCAATAATCAAACCATCGGCTCCGGCTGATAATGCAGCTTTGGCGATGGGAATTACTAAATCACTCCGTCCGGTCCCATGGCTGGGATCGGCAAAAACCGGCAAATGGGTCAGTTTTTTTAATAAGGCAATTGCATTAATATCAAGGGTATTCCGTGTCATTGTTTCGAAAGTCCGAATTCCCCGTTCACATAATATTACGCGACTATTACCACCTTTTAAAATATACTCCGCTGCTTGCAACAACTCTTGGACAGTTGCTGAAAGTCCACGTTTCAACAGGACCGGTTTATCGATCGTCCCAACTGCCTTTAAGAGTTCAAAGTTTTGCATGTTACGGGCGCCAATTTGAAAGATGTCAGCATAGTCATAAGCTAATTCAATTTGGGAAATTGCAGTTATCTCCACCACTGTAAATAGTCCTGTTTTTTCCCGGGCATCCTCCAGTAATTGCAACCCTTCCAAGCCCATCCCCTGAAAACTGTAAGGAGAACTTCTTGGTTTAAACACTCCTCCACGCAGTCCACTACCACCACATTTTTTAATAAATTCTGCGGTTTCCAGCAGTTGTTCCTCGGATTCTACCGCACACGGCCCAGCTATAATTACCGGCGTATCAGCACCAATCCTCACCCCACGCACTTCAAAAGTGGTCCTGGGATTTTCGGAATTAACCAAAGGTAGACTCTTCAAAAACTCTTCTCCACTCATCCAAACTCCTCCTACTTACACAGTTTATCAAAAAATAAAAGACCAGAATCAACTAAGAATCTGGTCCTAATTATGATCTTAACCAAATTACTCAGCTCTTCTCAACTAAACTCAACTCAATAATAATTTTAACTCTTCTCTTCTAAACTAACTATTCTAAAATCGGGCTATTCGTTTAAAAACTCCTTACCACACTTAACAATTCCAAACTTCGTATAAATATCTGCTTTACCTCTAATCTTCATCGCCGAAGTATGTTCAGTAAACTGAAATAACATTACTTCGCCACTGTCTAACTTTTCAGTATGATGAAATTTAGTATCTTTACCGCGGGTCAAACCAATGATTGTAACACCGTCTTCTAAAGCTCTTACAACAACATAATCGCCACTAATCTCTTCAATTCCAGGATTCTGATCCATAAACTTCCCCTATCCAAATAGTTTTTTTTATTATAATCATTTTATCTGCTAATGTCAAGATTCTCAAGCAACCCTTTATAATAATTTAAATCGCCAAAGATCGCTACTCTATCTCCTAACATTAAAACCTCCACCCCTTTAGGAAATGGCAGCATTTGACCCTGACGCTCAATTGCCAGCACCAGCAAGCTCTTCTTCCTTAAATCCAATTCCGCTAACGATTTCTTATTAAACCATGAATCTTCGGTGATCTCCTGAAATATGATTCCCCAGTTTTGATTTAAATTAATTATTCTATTATATTTAGGCTCCAGTTTTACAATGAGCCCCCATAAGAGATGTACAATTACCAATGTAATGAGATAGAACGAAGAAGCGTTTGGGATAAACAACCAATAATAAACTACAAAAAACAGCATTAACCACCAGCAATAGTGTTGGACCAACAACCATTTTTCCCGGAAACGATGTTTTAATAATATATTACTTTTCGGATCGATTAAAATCAGATCCCAAGTATATTTTAAAACTTCCATAAAACGCTTGCCTTCCAAAATCAGCTTTATCATTATAATCAGCACTGATATGACATTGGCCAAAATAATCAATGCTATTTTCTCACTTATAGACATCCTTCCTCACCCTTAAAAAGATATGCTCAATGAAGTAAGTAAATACCTTATTGTTATTCAAAAATATAGCCCTAAAAATAAACTGTATTATTTTAGAAAACATCCAATCAGTTCATAGATACATAATTGATCTTAAAAAATAAAAAAGAAGTTAAACAACTTTTTATCTTAACTTCTTGTACAAATAAAATGGCTCCCCGAGCTGGATTCGAACCAGCAACCACTCGGTTAACAGCCGAGTGCTCTACCGTTGAGCTATCGAGGAGTTTGTTGACTTATTCAATTGACGTTATTTATATTAACATAGATATCTGCTTTTGGTCAAGTATCTTTTTTTAATTTTTTTTGGTATTTTTCCCCATTAAAGCTCTAAGGATAAGATAAAATAATTCCTGGCAACGACCTACTCTCCCAGCCGGTCACCCGACAAGTACCATCAGCGCTGAGGGGCTTAACTGCCGTGTTCGGGATGGGAACGGGTGGTTCCCCCTCGCCATTGTCACCAGGAATCCTTATATACTTTTGTTCAGGTTTTGTACCCTGAAAACTGCATAGAAAAGAAACTTTTCAGTCGGTAGTAAATATCTTTCTGCGGGTCTCGATATCTACTTACCAGTTTTGTTTAAGGTCAAACCCTCGACTTATTAGTACCGGTCAGCTCAATACATTACTGCACTTACACTTCCGGCCTATCAACCTCGTGTTCTTACAAGGAGTCTTACTAGGTTA
>JAKPCT010000250.1 GCA_029553165.1 Bacillota bacterium | reverse complement strand
TATCTTGCCTTCCCTGGCCGTATACACCTATTGTACCCAATAAAAGTATGAATCCTAACAAAAATAGCCTGTTATACATACAATTTATACGGCTCATTCTGAAATTTTAACCATCCTGCTTTTAAGCGATTGAATTGTCTTTGCGTTTAGTGACCGATTCGGTCGGTGACTGTTTTCCTGGAAACCACCACCAGGACTTTTCAGGATGCTGATGGCGTATTTGCTTGGCATCGCCCAAGTCTTGCTTTCGGTATTAAACAGCGAAAGCAAGGACGTTGGTTTCGTAAGGGTGTTTGAAATAAACCCTATTTCATCAGCCCCATTACAATCGCTGTTAGCATTGAATGTAAGCGTTATAACTCCATCATAGCTTGGTCCCGTTGTATCAATCGTTAAATTTTCCGAGATACCGACATACCGAATGTTTGTACCGCTGGTCCCATAGTCACCAGGAATATAGGGGCTGCTTGCGGTAAGTGCAAATATTCCTTCGCCGGGGGAGAGAGAGACTTGATAGCCCCCCGATGAATTAAAGTACCAGCCCCTCACATTGATCGCGCCTTTATAACCCATATAGCCACTTGGAGCATTTATTAGATTTGCCAGGAGCCATGTGCGCAGTAAAGCTTCCCAGTTGTAAAAGGTACTGCTTATTCTCAGCGCAGCGGCGGCGGTTACTGCTCTGTAGTCCCCATAACTTTGATCCAAAATGGTTTTATAAATCCCCGTTCCGTTGCTCGCATGCAGTTGGAGCCACTGGAAAAAGAGATACACTGTGGAGTAGTCAGCTAACACATCGCCCACATATTGTTCCCAATAGCCATTCCATACAAAAAAGTTATTGCCATAAATAATGGTTCCCATTGGGTCATAATTGTAATAATCAATCCGGGATTGTATTTGTGCTCCCTGGTATAAATATTCTGCGCCTGAAGAAAGACCTTCGTTAATCCAAGTATCCTGCATAAATCCTCGTGTCAGGTATGTCCGGTTGAAATTTACAAGATGCTGGAACTCATGGGCGATGGTGCTGAAGGATTCCGTGGAGCCAATGACGGCAGGATTGACATCGATATATATCATGTCTGCTTGGTTTGAGGCTGGATATGTGGTTTTGCTAAAAAGATCCGTTGGATCAAAGTACCCTGCCACATAGCCAGGATTGTTGTTTGGATCATAGCCATCTTTTATATCCAACAGCAATAAAATTATTTTTCCATTTCCATCCACATCACTCTCTGTGGCAAAATTGGTTCTGACGAGACTGCGAATCTTAGTGTCGAATTCGTTGCAAATTGTGTTTGCCGTCTCGACCGACACCAAATTGAGCACTTCGGTATCTACAAAGACGATAGAATAGGTTCCCTCCGCCCGTTTTACTGCATCTAATTGATAGATAGAGTTATTTGTAACATTGGTTGCATTAAATCTTCTCGTCACCGTAACCGCGCAGGTAGCGGTTTTACCGCTTGCCGGATTGGAACATGATGCGTATAATATTGCTGATCCGATTATACTTATCACCAAAATTATACTTTTTGTTTGTTTTTTAGAAAAATTTAACATGAGTAAACCTCCTTTA
>JAKPCT010000248.1 GCA_029553165.1 Bacillota bacterium | reverse complement strand
CGGAAAGTTTACTTCCCCTATCGCCTACATTGGTATGGTATCCATTGGGGGTGGCAATAATAAAATCGTGAGCATTTGCAATTTTTGCCGCATTTACCACATCCTCCATTTTGGCTCCATCAACTCCGAACGCTATATTATCATAAAAGGTATCGTTGAACAGAATTGGATCCTGGTTAACATTACCCATCAGATTCCTCAAACTGGCTATATCGTAATCCTTAATATTTACTCCATCAATCAGAATTTCACCCTCAGTAACATCCCAAAAACGGGGTATAAGGTCGACCATGGTACTTTTACCCGACCCCGATTGCCCTACAAGGGCAACAGTCATACCTTTTTTTATGGTAAGGTTAATGTTTTTAAGGACCCAATCGTCCTGGTACTTAAAGCTTACATTGCGGAATTCAATATCATGATTGAACGATTCAATGATTTTAGCACCAGCACTAACCTTGATCGGATTTTCGGCATTAAGTATGGTATCGACCCTATCAGCTGAAGCAAGCCCCTTAAGTACGTTATAGTATGCATTTGAAAACGACTTGGCAGGGTTAATAATCATGTAAAATATTCCAATGTAAGCAATTAATGCCTCAGGGCCTAAATTGCCCTTGCCTGCAAATATTAGATTACCTCCATACCACAGAACAAGAACAACCACAACGGTACCAAGGAATTCGCTGAGAGGTGAAGCCAAATCGCGCCTACGCCACATCTTTTTCATCAGCAAGGAGTAAAAGCTATTCATGCTTTCGAAACGCGATATCACTTTGTTTTCGGCATTAAAAGCTTTTATCACTCTTAATCCGCCTATGGATTCCTCAATCATGGTAAGGATAATGCCCATCTTGGTTTGTCCTTTAAATGAAGTTTTCCGTAGGTTCTTACCCACCCTACCAATTACACCTCCGGTAAGAGGTAAAATGAGTAGAACAAAAAGGGTTAGCTGTGGGCTAATGTAGATAAGACCGATCAGGTGTATGATTATAATGATTGAATCGCGGAAGAACATCTCCAATGAACGAATTATTGAAACTTCAATCTCATTTACGTCGTTAGTCATCTTGCTGATAATATCTCCCTTCTTTTCCTCGGTGAAGTATCCAAGAGGTAAATCGACAACCTTGCGGTAGAGTAAGTTTCGCATATTTTGTAACACACCTGTTCTGATGGGAGCCAAATAGTATAATGAAAGGTATGTAAAGAGGTTTTTAAGGAATGAGGCTACTAAAACCAATACAATAACAAATAGTAACGCCGATGCTCTGTCGTGTGTTTTAATTATTTCACTTAAGTAGTAGTTAAGGTATTGAGCAAGGCCCTTTGCGGAAATCACGAACTCTGGTTTTACCTCAACAAGAGGAACAGTTCCAAAAAGAAGCTGTAAAAAGGGTATTAACATGGCCAATGAGAACAGCGAAAAGACAGCTGCTAGCACATTGGTAAAAACATTAATCACAACATACCATTTGAATGGATAAAGGTATTTGAGTATTCGGATAAATTTCTTCATAGTATGTGTTTATAATAATTGCAAAAGTAACCTATTTATTCAGTGAAATTAATTTGAATAGCCTTTATTGTCTATAATTAAAACTATTTAATACCAAGGTAAGTGAAAGGAGTCAGCTCTAATAGTTCCCTTTTAACCGAATCTTTTACATTCAGGCTATTAACAAAGTTTGTAAAGGTGTCAGATGTAACCTGCTGATTTGTTCGGGTAAGCAGTTTTAAAGCATCGTAAGGGTTTGGGTAACCCTCGCGGCGAAGAATAGTTTGAATTCCCTCAGCAATTACCATCCAGTTACTTTGTAGGTCTCTATTAATTGCATCGGTGTTAACAATTAGCTTGTCAAGTCCATTAAGTATTGATTTTAATGCGATAAAGGAATGTGCA
>JAKPCT010000238.1 GCA_029553165.1 Bacillota bacterium | reverse complement strand
ATGCGGGTCAGGATGTGCGCGATATAAGCCGTTTTATAGCGAAGGATCCTCTGTCGCTGAAGGCTTTACTCAGTAAAATTGTTAAAAGTCCCGCATCCAAATATATTGCTCCTGGAGTGGCTGCGAGTGGGCTGGCTGCGTGGGTCTTAGGGCCTCGTGTGCAAGAGGCTCTGCGATCTAATCCACCGTCAGCTCCCGTTCCGCCGGTTCCTCAAGAGGCTCTGCGATCTAATCCACCGTCAGCTCCCGTTCCGCCGGTTCCTGCTGTTGACGTTACACCAGTGGATCCGGCTGAATCTACAAAGCTCCTTGGCGTCGATGTTCCCAAAAATCCTAATATCCTTTTACATCCCCTCAGCTATCATCCCATGCTTTCTGGGGCAGCGCTCGGTGGATTATTAGGTAGCATTTATTTAACAAGTAAACATAAGAAGAAATACAAATCACTAGGAGAACGACTGACGAGTCCGGAAATGTTTTATGGGCTTACTGTTGGCGGCCTTTCCGGGGCTGCTTTGGGTGCAGCTATTCATAATTACGCCAAGTTTATGCGAGGAGAATAACAGACTGCATGGAATATCGGATCTTTCAAGACTTCGGAGCTTTACTAACAACTAAGGGATATACAGGGCTGGAAGTTATAAATGAAAACGATAAATTACTGACATTTAACGATTCTTGGCAGCTTCAAGCTTATCCCATCAAGAAAATAACAAGAACGGAATTCTCAGGCACCGTCAATAGATTTTGCACATCTGAGACCAATATCGAATGTTCGATACATAAAAATACCTGGATTTATTGTGGATTGAATGGATCGCGAGGATTTGTCCCCTGTAAGACGGTAACGCATGTTAATAAACCCATTTCGGTAGGAATCGTTCCTCCGGAACATTTTGACGTTATAGCATTCCCGGGAATTATTGATTTTTGGTGCTTAGTTTACGGGACACCGATCAATCAAGTTAGACGGGCTTATAACACAGGAAATCCTTTGCACGGTGTTTCACCATTAGTTTTGTTCCAGCAGCTTAGCAAAGAATATTACAGCAAATTCTTTAATGGTTTGTTGAAGTTAACAGAGAAAGAGAAGAAAGACCTCTTTGAGAATCTCCTGGCACAAGAGAAATTGGATGGAACAAAGAATAGGATTGAGATCTTATTTCGCTGTTTATCAGATACGTTGAATTTTAATCTATTATACAATACAATCGCTAAATGCACCTGTTTTGTAACGATTCATCGGGGTCAAGTCCAGCAATTTAAATC
>JAKPCT010000236.1 GCA_029553165.1 Bacillota bacterium | reverse complement strand
TCCACTTTGGCTTCAGGCGCCGACTCGCTTCGAACATCAATTTTCCATCCGGTTAATTTAGCTGCCAATCTTACATTTTGCCCTCCTTTGCCAATAGCCAAAGAAAGTTGATCATCAGGCACAAACACCCTCATTTCTCGGCGCGGCATCATTTCCACCCGAGAAACTTTAGCTGGCGACAAAGCTTGAGCTACAAATTCTTCAGGATCTTCTGACCATTTAATAATATCGATTTTTTCCTGTCCCAATTCATTCAAAACTGCCATAATTCGAGTTCCTTTTTGTCCAACACAAGAACCAATAGGATCTACTCCTTCAACAGTTGAGGTTACAGCGACCTTGCTTCGAAAACCAGGCTCACGAGCAATAGCCATAATCTTTACGACTCCTGAAGCAATTTCAGGCACTTCTAATTCAAACAGTTTTGAAATAAACTTAGGGTGACTGCGCGATAAAATAATCATTGGCCCTCGTCCTGTGTCTTGAACCGCCAATAAATAAAATTTCATTCTTTCACCAATTCGATACCGCTCATTGGGAATAGATTCGTTATAAAACATCACACCATCAACCCGACCCAGATTAACATAAACGTTTCTGTTTTCGATTCGTTGAATAAGGCCGCTAACAATTTCGCCCTCTTTGTTTTTAAATTCTTCGAGAACAGCTTCTTTTTCTGCTTCTCTTAATTTTTGTAAAATAACTTGTTTCGCAGTTTGAGCGGCAATACGACCAAATTCCTCATGGGTTTCCAAAGGAAAAATAATTTCATCGCCCGGTTTGGCTTCAGGTTTAATTTTCACTGCTTCTTCCAGCATAATATGGCGTTCTGGATTAAAACGGATTTTCTTTGCAAGTTCTTCTCCTTGTTGAATCTGCTTTTCAGTTGGTGTTAGTTGAGAAATTTCCTCCTTCTCAGCCACTTCGCCTTCTTCTTCTTCTTTAAGCATGCTGGGATCAACAACGATTTTTACTTGCCAAAATTTTACTTCTCCAGTTTCAGGATCAATCTTGGCTCGAATAATATTATTCTTATTGGCATACTCTTTTTTATAAGCAGCTGCAATTGCCTGCTCAATGGCTTCAAGAATTTTATCTTGAGAAATACCCTTTTCTTCGGCAATTTGGTTAATGGCTGAAAAAAATTCTTTAAGATCAAACATGATTTAATAATTTAATCGACTAAATGAATAATAAAAGTCCGTTTCTTCCGGACTTCTACTTGTTATTATATCAAAAAATTTCCTAATTAGTCAAGTGGCAGAAGACCCAGATGAAATTTTCTCTGTGAAAGACAGCGATCCTCTAATTTGAGGCTATTTAGCGATTGGTAAATTAATGGGCGGCTCGCCTTTTTTGGCTTCAATGCGCCGCACCACCGGCGCTTCCACCACTGTCACTGGGAAGTGGAAAAGAGTAGCAAGTTCTTCGGTATTTAAAACTACTTTACAATCAGAATTGAATTTTCGTTTCAAATAATTTTTATAAATAACTGTCTTTTTCCAAAACTCTTTTTGCTTTTTTAATGGCCAAGTACCTTTTGTAACTGAAGGTTTATATGGTTTAAAGCCATTGAGATTTAAAGTATTAAACTGACGGAAAAAACCCATTGTACTCGTGATGTTTAATCGAGTGAAAGCATTCTGGCGATCAATGTAAACAAAACGAATGGTTACATCAAAAAGTAATTTCGAAATTTTGTTTTGAATTGCCTGCACCACTTCCCTTTCTCCTGGTGTCAAATGCTGCATCAAGCCCGGCGATCCTTCACTCCCCTTATCCTCTGACCACTCCGGTGGTTTAAAAGGAGCCTTTACCAAATTATAAAGAAATTCTACAACGTAGTCCCAATAAGAACGCGGCACAGCCTCCTTTTTTCCAATCAATTTATTAACAATTTTTTCACCTTCTTTTTTACATTTATCATCTGCGGGTTTTACTAATAATTGAATCCAGATCTTCTCATCCGATTCCAACTTGCTGATGGTTTCCATTAAACTGGATAAGGGATCAATAGTTTTTTCTTCTTTTTGCGCTTCAAAAAATGGATAAGTTAAAATTGGGTAGGGTGCTTCTTTCACAAAGGTAAAATCCAATCCCCACAAATCCCAAAATTTATTAGGCAACATTGAAGAAAAAGTTTGGGTATAATCATCCACCTCGATCAACTCCAAATCAGGATACTGGGCATACATCTGAGATTCGACTAAATGACGATAATCCTTTGGCGTACGAATATAAAAACCCGCCCCACCGCCATTGCCGACGATTTCGAAGCTGATCCAAAGCTGCGTTTTCCCTTCTAACACCCGTTCTTTAAAATTGGGTTTAGAAATTTGAATGGAGTGTAGAGCACTAAAAACATCTTCCATTGATTTGAAGCTTTTTTCAATATATTTAGGAATTTTAATTTCAAAAATAGTATACTCAACTTTAGAAAGAAATTTCTTTTTAACGTAATCAAGCCAAAGACGATAATCGGCTTCAAAAAAAATGATGGGTAAGATAATCCACCACACCCATCCTAACAGATGCCAGACTGCTATTAAAACACCTTGCAAAATTGCTAATGCTTCGGCCATTATTTTTTATCTTTCGTCGACTGAATCAAGCTATAACGCCTGTCAGGCAATTTCTTGAATAACGTTTTATCTTGAAGATTAATCAACACTGTCGCTTCTTTAACAAAACGCTGTTTTTTTACTTCCTCTAAAATTTCCCGATAAGTCATCGGTCTTTTCTTTAAAATAGAAATAATAATATCTTTTGTTGTTCCG
>JAKPCT010000229.1 GCA_029553165.1 Bacillota bacterium | reverse complement strand
TCTCAAGGTCGGAACCTGTAGTTACACTTCGTTGCTGTTCCTCAATTATTTTATCGGTACTCTGAACATCAATAACCTTAACGAATGGGTTATTTAGAGCGTTTAACTTGCTTACAACTTCGGCCTGAACCGATTTGGCAATGCTTTCAGCATTGTAGGTTGTAGGTTTAAAGTCGGTAACCCTTATGGTAACGGTTGCCTTTTGCAGGGCCTCATAGCGTAAATCGTATGAATCCTTATAGTTGGTGAATTCTTTTACTATTTTATCTAAATTGGCATAGGCCTTACGGTACTGGGCGGCATCCATGAACTGCTTGGCTTGCCTGTAGAGTGGTTCGCATTTGGAAACCTTTAGCATATCCTGCGTATTTCCATAATCGGGCTGTAGGCGTTTAACCTCTGTAAGCAGCAACTCGGCATCCTTGAACTTTTCAGCGTCAAGGAGGGCTTGAGCTTCAGAGTATATCTTTTCAACGTATTTGGGCTTGGCATCGTTAAAGTAATCAGTTGCCATATTCGATATGGAAAGCTCAACACCAAGCAATGCGGCTTGGTTTTTAAAGCTTTCAGCATCGAGGTATGTATAAACAGCTTGTTTAAGGTCGTCGTTCTCGTAGGCTTTAATAACCTTTAGCGAACGTTCATCCAACACGCGTTGGCCTGCGCGTTTAAGACCAACAATGGCATCAATATTATCGCGCTTGGCGGTAAGCGAACGGAGGTAAGCATCGGCGGCTTGCTCCCACAAACCGGCTTGCTCAAACTTCATTCCCTTTTTTGCGTATTTTTTAGAGGCACATCCGCTACCCAGCAACAGGGTCGCGGCAAGCGTTAGGAGTAGAAATCGCTTCATACTATCAATTTCATTTCAAATTTAACGTATAAATATAGGTAATTTAGGTAAGCCAATCACTGTAAACCACAAAGTTTTGATGGCATACTGCTCATTGTTTTCCGAATTAGCCACAACCTGCTATTATACAAAATGCAAGCCAAATTTTTGTAAATTTGAACGTAAACATTATTTAATGTGAGCGGATTTGAGCAAGCTGAGTACCTGGTGCAAAAACTAAGGGAGATTTTAGCTACCCCGCTTCCCGGTAGCGAAGCCCAAACCCGTATGGCTCCGTCGGTTCGAAGCGATCTTTTGGGAAACTCCGCACCGAATGCCCAAACGCGTCGAAGCGCCGTGCTCATCATGCTATATCCAAAAAACGGAACCCTTTACTTCCCGCTCATAAAGCGTCAGACCTACGACGGGCCGCACAGCGGCCAAATCAGCCTGCCTGGAGGAAAGTTTGAGGAGGGCGACGAAACGCTGCACCATACCGCGCTTAGGGAGTCGTACGAGGAGATTGGGGTTGACACCTCAAAAATAGAGGTGCTGGGTGAACTAAGTCTGCTCTACATTCCGGTTAGTAACCTGTGTGTGAAACCGGTTGTAGGCTACCTAGCTAACACCCCCACATTCCTGCCAAACCTGCAGGAGGTTGAGTATATCATTGAAGCGCCCCTAGAACATCTGACCATGGAGCAGTACAAGTCCGTTAAGGTAATCACATCGCATGGCCGGCCGGTTACTGCACCCTACTACAACCTATGCGGCGAGATGGTTTGGGGCGCCACCGCCATGATCCTTTCAGAGCTGGAAGCGGTAGTGCGGGGGTAGTAGATATCATGATGAAAAATTAAAAAAGCTGGATTAAAACTATTTGTCGGCAAAAGAACTAAGATGGAAAGTAAAACTTTTTATAATCTAAGCGCATGGCACTTAGTAATCATTTTTATTGATGTTTTTTTTGTAGTTCTTAATCATCTTACCAAAATCCTTATCCTTTTTTCGTCTTTCAATCACGGATGACTCAAAAATTGCCTTAAACATATATTGTTTTCTACTATTCAATTCTCATTGATTCAGATAGAACTGTATTGTCTATTGAAAAGTATAAATAACTCCTCATTCCCTTTCTTAAGAGCCTCTGCTAACTTCATATTCCCGTATCTATTTACAAGCTTATCATGTTCGAAACAAATAAAATTATGATAATTCGAAAACTTTTCCCTAAATTCATTAGCAATTTTAAATCTTTGCTGCCCTTCGACATTAAAGGGCATAGAACAAATAATTGAAAATGTTTTATTACCTATTTTAAGTAATTTGGCAACCTCTTCCGTGATATATGTGCCGGTATATCCACCTAATCCGGCTATAATTATGTACTTATCGTTTGGCATTAAAATATTATAAACATTTTCAGGCAAATGTATTTTAGCAGACCAATCTGTAAAGCGAATTTTATACCCATTTTTTATGATGTACTCCCCTTTTGGAATAAATTCTATAAAATTGGTGTCTGGTTTTATACCTGATAATGTTTCATCATTGATATAGGAATATTTTGCTTTTATTCCTTTTTGTTGAATGAACGCTATCATTTTTGAACCCAAGCCGCCAATTCCAATAACATGGATATTGTATGCATTCATCACAAAAAAAATTTAACTATAATAAATGACCTATATTTTCTCATAATTCATATCTACTTTACATGTTTATAATCATCAGGATGAAAAATTTTAATTTTAGTATTTAACCTTATAAGCTCATATTAGCTTGCGTCATATTAATACTGTTTCAAGGCATTTTCGTATACTTTTTTTATCTCTTCAATCAAACTTACAGGTTGAATAACTTTTACAGTATCGCCATACGAAAGGATTTCCATAATAAAATCGTGCGTAATAAACAGAGTGAACTTTACAAGTAGTTCCTCATTATTATCCTCAAGGATTACTTGAGATTCATGTAATGGCATTGTTTTAATATATTTACCTTGAATAGGATCGAAGGATAAAATTATCTCCTCAGGGTACTGATCATATGACCTTATTATGCCAAAGCAGTGCTTGAAATATTCACCTACATTAAAATCATCGGGTCTCTGAAATTTTTTTCTGGTAATCTCCAAATCTGTCAATCTGTCTAATGCAAAGACCTTTACGTAATTATCATTCAAATCATGTGCGATTAAGTACCAACGGTTTTTGAATTCTTTAAGTGCGTAGGGTTCAACAGTACGATAGGAACTCTCATTTTCCCAGAATTTTTGGTATGTGAATGATACTTGAAACTGGTTTTTAATAGCATGTAGTAAACCATAAAGGTTTTCAGTTCCCTTGGGTTTTATTTTTTCAAAATGAATATAATCCGAAAGCCTGTCGGTAATATTTAGAGCATTAAATACATCAAAAGCCTCTAGTATCCTTTCGTTAACTTCCGGTTTCTCTTCATAATCAATATAATAAACCTTTCTTGAGAAATCATACTGAATGTCAATATTGTAGAGCGAACGGATATCTTCGAGGTCTCGCTGAAAAGTACGTTTCGAAACATTGAAATCGTATCCCTGCAATTCTGACTCTAAGACCAAGTAGTCGGAAATCTCCGAAAATGTGGATGGCCTATTTCGAAGTTTCTTTATGATCAGATTATAACGAGCAACAGCTTCTCTTTTTGACATAATGGGAATTTTTATTTTCGGTAATTTTTATAAAAAACAACCCCTAATTCTTTTGCTTTTAGTTGCCATTCATTCCTATGTCCAACTCCAGGACTAACTAAAGCATGAGCTATTTCGTGTAGAATTGTGTTTTTAACTTCATCTATATCCGCCCTAAGAGCATAGTTTAAAGATATTATAATAGATTTATCATAAACACACTTTCCTCTATACTTCCATCCATAACCAAATTTAAACTTATAGTGTGAGATTTCATAATGGTGCATTAAAGATAATGCCATATTCTCTATGACTGCTAATTTTTCTTTTTCTGCAGTTGTTAAGTTCTGCAACTTTTTATCAAAATTCATTTTGGCTCTTTTAATTTTTTTCATTTGCCTACTTCTCTGTAACCTATACATATCCAATTCTTTTATGCTGTTTTTTATGCAACAATTCGTTATCGCAGAACTCGATAATTTTATTGAATTCAATAGTGGCTCCATTAACTACTTCATAAATCTCATTCTTTCGGACGATATTATCAATCTGTCCACCGGAAAAATCATAGCGTCGTGCAAGTAATTCACATTCAGATTCCGAAAGGCTGGGCAGTTTTGATTGCCATATCTTCGCTTTAACTGGAATATCTGGTTTTTGAAACTCTATTTTGAACAAGAAGCGCCTTTCAAAGGCTGGATCAAAGTTTTTTGCAAAGTTTGTTGTTGCAAAAAATATTCCTTCGAAATTTTCAAGTTCCTCAAGTATAATATTTTGAACTGCGTTCTCGGTTTGTGTTAAGCTCGAGAAGCCACTTTCGTATCGTTTCGAGATAATTGCATCGGCTTCGTTAAAAAATAAAATGGGAGTCCGCGAACAGCCCTTTAAATAAACACGGTAATTGGTAAAAATGCGTTTTATAATTTTTTCGCTTTCGCCAAACCACATTGATTTTGATTGGCTAATATCGACTTTCATTATTTCCCTGTGTATTAACCCTAAATAACCAAGCAATTTTTTTACAATTTTAATATTTATTTTTACCCTCGGACAAACGACCGATGGTGATTGTTATACCGAAGGTTCAGGGTGCGTCATCAAATGGCTTGCGCACCCTTTTTTAATTTTTTCGGGTGTCGAGCCCTCAAAAATTAGGACAAACTCCCTCCGGCTCATGTTGCCCGATGGTTATGCAGCGCTGGTTGCATACTTTTTACGATACTCCACAGGAGAATGACATTTAAGCCGATGCAGCACCCAGTGGTGATTGTAGTTCTCAATGAACGCTGCAATGGCCCCATTGGCCTCCTCAAGGCAGGAGAACGAGCTTACGGAGAAAACCTGCTCATTTAAAGTCCTGTGAAAGCGCTCGATGATCCCGTTGCACTCTGGGCTTCTCACGTAGGCTTTTGACATTCCGAGCCCCAAGAAGTTCATCTCGTTCATGAAGTCCGCCGAGTCATACTGCGTACCATGGTCAGACCTGAGCTTAAGCTCCAGTCCTGAGCATATGCCCTTGTCAATGCTCCCAAACTGCTGCCTTACCGCTTTGCGCACGGGCTCCATCGCCGCAAACCGATCTCCTTTTTTGGCCGTATGCCAGCTTAAAATCTCGTCGTTAAAATGGTCAATAACCCCAAAGAACCAGCACCAGCCGTCCTTGCCTGCAAAGAACTTTTTCCCATCCGTGGCCCACATCAGGTTTGGCGCATCCGTGGCTATTTTCCCATCGTGCTTACGCTTCCGTCCTCCCCGAACAGGTCTGTTGGCGCTCAGGAGGCTGTTCTCCCGCATTAGCCCGTTCACCCGATGCTTGGCTATTCTATGCCCTTTCCTGGCCAGCTTCCGAGCGATTTTCAGGTAGCCTTCGCTGTGAAACCTGCTCCCCCTTATCTCATCCCTAATCAGCTCAAGCGCTTGGTCATCCCCAATCGCAGGCCTCGGGCCGGGTCGCTGCTTTAAATCGCCGCTAGGCCTGGCGTACCATGCGCTGGAACTGTAGCCAACCACCTTGAGTATAAGCCTCAGGGGGTAGGGCTTTTGGGTTAGGGAGCAAACCTCGCCGGCAAGCACCTCGATTAACTCCCGCTTCGTCTTCGCATCAGCTCGTTCTTTTTTTTTGTGAGCTCTAGCTCCATCTGCAGCTGGCCTATGAGCCGCTCAGCCTTATGCAGCTTGGAGCTCTCAGGGGAACGCTTGAACCCGTTCTCTCCACCACTCAAAAACGTATCCCGCCATTGGCTTAGGTCGGATACAGTAATTTCGTACTTACGGCTAAGGGTCTCAATGTCCTCGCCTCGCAATAGCTGAAGAACCACTTCAGCTTTTCGCTTGGATGTCCAGTAATTGTTCTTTTTCATACCGTCAGAAATTTAGCAATTTTTCTGCTCGGTTTTAATTGGGGCTAATATACCCTGTCTGTTTCCTTAGCAATTTGAAAAACAGTTTCTGTTTTACCTGTCCCAGGCAAACCATGCAGTAAAACTGTAATACCCTTTGGCAATCCCTTACTTTGTAGCCTGTTTTGGGTTTCTCTGCAATTATCGCCCTGCAGCAAAGTTTTCAATAAATCAACCTGCTTAGCTTCAAATTCGTTAAAATATAATTTTTTAGCCACTATCTTTTCCGGTTCAATGATATTATCCGGCTTCTTTTGGTTTGCAAAAAGCTTTATGCCGCATTCTTGCAACATTTTAATCGAAGGTGCGGAAAGCTTCATTTCCGTATCATTTAAAAATCCGGATTCGATTATTTCTATGAGATTATTGTTTATAAGCTTATTGTCGTCCGACATAAACTTTTGATAATACTTAACCCTTTCCAGAGTATTTTCAAATATGCCTTGTACTGCATGATCGACTACAGTATTTTTAATTCCTAAAACAGTATTCCAGATCAAGTAAATATATATGCATGTGTCCTCTATACTTAACTCGTAATCTCCTATTCTCTTGATTAGAGGAATATGTAAATTTGAAGAGACGAGTTTTTTTGCTTTATCAAATAAGTCAAATGTTGATATTTCTTCATTTCGTCGTTGCCCCCATAACTTACTAAACGTTTCTAGCAGTTCATACACATCATTAAAACCTTCATGCTCGACTAGTGGTAAAGGCTTTCCGTTCAGAATCGCCTCAGCTATTTTTTCATTTATGGTAAATTGCTCGTTCGATAATGCTATATCAATCTGGTTCTGATTTTTTTGCCTCTTTAAAATTCCCTTTGCGTGTAACGCATTGAAGTCATCGCTGAATTCCAATAGTTTAATGGGATTGCAATTGAAATATTCAGTAAGGTCGTTGATTTCGACTACGTAGCCTTTGTAATTAATTGCAAAAACCATTGCAATGATCAGCGACTGGTTTCGGGAAACCTTAAAATAATCGGAAATCTGATTTAGCTCAGCATCAACTTTTTCAAAAAATGTTGTATGAAGCTTGCAATCCTTTGCTTGCTCATATACCCTACCTATGCTCTCGAGTAATCTAAATTTAATATTCTGTCCCATATCTGTAAGATTTTACACAAAGATATGGACAGGGTGCGACAATATATGTCGCAGTTAATTTCTATTTAATTTCACTACTGAACGACTAAAAAATAAAAAGGGGTTACTCCCCGAAGGTTTCACCCCCATGTTGTAGATTTGTTTTGCGAAAAAAAACCACAACATGGGCAAAAATACAGAAATAAAGTTTGTCGGACAGCCGATCTTCAAACAGGTAATAAATTTACTTGATGGGATTAACCTAACCGGCTTAGTAAAGAAGCATAACGCGGACTACTACTATAAAGCCTTTAAGGCAAAAACGCAGCTGGTAACCGTTCTTTTCGGCGTTCTCAGCCGTTGCGACTCGATGACTGAGGTATGCGAGGGGCTGCGGGCAATGAGCGGGAAGCTAAACCTGCTGGGACTTGAAAGAGCTCCAGCCAAAAGCACGGCCTGCGACGGGATGCGCAACCGTGACAGCAAGTTCTTTGAGGATGTTTACTTTGGCTTAGTGCGGCACTACCAAAGCTTTTTGTCGGACAGCCGAACTTTCGGGCTCACGTTCAAAGAGGTTCTGTTGATAGACTCGACCACCATCCGGCTGTTCAGCGACCTGCTAAAGGGGGTTGGAAGGAATCCAAAGAACGACGGGAGGAAGAAGGGGGGCCTGAAGGTTCACATGCTCATCGACGCAGTCCAGTCGGTTGGACGGTTCATCAAGATCACCGAGGCCAGGGTGCATGACAAAAACTTTTTGAAGGAGCTGGACCTGATTTCGTACAGCATGGTCGTTTTCGACCGAGCCTACAACCACTACCACCAGTTCGCCCTGTGGACAAGCCAATCCGTCTTCTTTGTCACCCGGATTAAGAGAAATGCCGTTTACACGGTTATTGAAACCCTGCGGGAGCAGGAAAAGGAAAAGGGCAGGGCGATGGTGTTGAGGGAGGAAATCATAGAGATCGAGTACAGCCCCGAAGATGAAAAAGGGAATGGGCAAGCAAACCAGAGGAAAACGCTTCGGCTGAAAAGGGTTTGCTACCAGGACGAACGGGACAGGTACTTTGAGTTTATCACCAACAGCATGGAAAGCACAGCGGAGGAGGTGGCCTTTTTGTACAAGAAACGTTGGGGGATTGAGCTCCTATTCAAGAAGATGAAGCAAAACTTTCAGCTGCACTACTTTTATGGAGAGAACGAGAACGCCATCCGCACACAGGTCTGGTGCACGCTAATCGCACAGCTGCTCATGACAGTCATTCAAAAAATGGCGCAGACTAAAAAGGCATTCTCCGTTGTTGCATCGCTGGTACGGATGCACCTGATTAGCTTGCTGGACGTGTTTGAGCTGCTTCGCAGCACAAAACGGGAATACCTGAAAAAAACGGAGCAAACCGCATCATCCCTGCAAACAAAACTTGCATTTTGAAGGGGGTGACTTTTGAGCTAAAAATAATAGTGGCTGACTATGTGAAAGTTAGAAGTCTATTTCTTCAGAATTTTAGATTAGTCGGATAATAGTGATTTAATTTCTATACATTCTTCACGGGTACCCGGTCGCTTTTTATTACCAAAAAGAAAGCAACTTTTATTATCACTCGGGATTCCCAAGTAATGCGATTGGCAATAACTATCAAGTAACAGCGATTCTTTAATCAATCTGCATTTCCAGCTGGGCATGTCATTCGGACATTTGGAGCGTCATTATATAAGTGGCTAAGGATTAGCTTTTAGGAAAAAACTTCAGAACTTGTACAAACCCTCAAAATTTGACAAGCGATGAAAACCTATGTTACAGTCTAACCATAGCCAGTAGCAATGTATAGAAAATTCTGAACCACAAGCGCAAAAGGAAAGTTTGCCTTCGAGCTGTGGATTCCCCCGGATGAAAAAGATTCTCGGATACGGCGGGTATGCCGGTGAGCGGTTGGCCATGCTGGCAAGAAATCACCTGAAGGCAGACCTTGCAGTGGTTACCCAGGGCGACGAGGCAAACTTCCGGATAATCCCTAAGCAATGGACTGTGGTGCGTTCCATTGCATGGTTCACCTAGTTCTGTAGGCTCAGCAGGGAGTATGGGGCGAATATGCAGTAAAGCGAGGCGTTTGTATTTATTGCCTCTTCTGCAATGATGAACACGAAAATTTAAACAGGCTCTTAATTTGAATATTACATTAAACAATCCATGTTTTACAATGCCGGGGAATGTTTCCCTTTATTTTCTCCATCAGGGTGTCTGTAACAGGGACTTGCCGTTAAATTTGCCAAAGTTGAAAATTTAGTGCCACAATACTTACAAACATATTGCGATTTTTCTGAACCTTCATAAAGTTTATGTTTCCCTTTATTAGGTCCATTGGGGTGTCTGTAACATGGACTTGCAGTTAAACTAGCAACACTGGAAAACTTTGTTCCACAATACTCGCAATAAAAATTAGCCATAATAATTTAGTATTTAATTTTGCCTACTCTGTTCGGTTTTCGGCTTCCCCGATTTTATACAAAGTAAAATTGTCAATGCGCCAAAACGTGTCGTTGTTAATTTTTGCAGTCTTCTTTTTTAATATTCAAGGTAACGTTTTTGCCGCTTGCCGCAGTGGGGGATTTCGGAGCACAAAACTGTCAACCAGCACTGAAAATAAATAGACCCACAAAGCTGCTGCTTTATGGGTCATCCAATCTTGCGAAAAACCCGTGATAGCGTTAGGTTCATTAATAGAT
>JAKPCT010000222.1 GCA_029553165.1 Bacillota bacterium | reverse complement strand
ATGCGGTTTTATTTTCTCTGCCTGAAAACACAGAATTACCAGTTTTATGCAATATCTAGAGGAAAAGCTTGAACATATCAAATTGAAATACTGTGAAAAGTGAAGATATTTAAAGAAAATGAGAGTATATTAAGGGAGGTATCATGGCTCGTTTGTTAAAACTACTGAAACGGGATGCCCGTTATCTAGCACTGATTGCCGGTTTTTTTATTTTATTTGTTGCATTAGGAGTGAAGCTTCCTGAAATAGCTCCTGAAGCAGCTGAACATGGAGAAGATTTTGTTCGACAGTATTTTGGAAAAATCAAAGCAATGATTGAGAATAAAACTGTATTAGAACAAATTATCTTTATTTTTAAAAATAATATTACTGCTTCTTTTTTTGCAATTGTTTCAGGAATTATTCCTCTATTCCCTTTACTCTTTCTTTTTATTAACGGAGTAATAATTGGTTTGGCACAACATATAACACAGTTGGAAGGATTGGCACCGGCAAAATTTTACTTGAGTTTACTTCCGCATGGTATCTTTGAGTTAACTGCTTTCTTTATTGCGGTTTTTATGGGACTTAGATTTAATTTGATTCCAATTCAATTAATTTATCATTACAAAAAAACAGGTCAATATCGTGGTTTTTTAAAAGAATACTTTCACGATCTGTTTTATTATGGAGGATTAATCATTCTTTTGCTGGCGATTGCCGCAGTAATAGAAATGACTGTCAGTCCGTTAATTCTTAAATGAAATTATATAATTGGAGGTTTAACAATGTCTGAAGTACAAGCAACTACAACGATGGAGAAGATTGTTTCCTTAGCCAAACGCCGTGGGTTTATCTTTCAATCCAGTGAAATCTATGGTGGCCTAAACAGTTGTTGGGATTATGGTCCATTAGGCGTTGAATTGAAAAATAATGTGAAGCGCGCCTGGTGGCGAAAGGTAGTCCAGGAACGGGATGATATGGTAGGACTGGATGCAAGTATTTTGATGCACCCCAGAGTTTGGGAAGCAAGTGGACATGTTGCCGGTTTTACTGATCCTTTGGTTGACTGTAAAGTATGTAAACAACGGTTTCGCGCTGACCACATTGAAGGCGACCGTTGTCCGGCATGTGGCGGCGAACTGACTGAAGCCCGTCAGTTCAACCTGATGTTTAAGACCTTCATGGGACCGGTTGAAGACAGCGCTGCAGTCGTCTTTATGCGCCCCGAGACTGCTCAAGGAATCTTTGTTAACTTTAATAATGTGTTGACAACCACCAGAATGAAATTACCATTTGGAGTCGCCCAGATCGGTAAGTCATTCCGTAATGAAATAACCCCTGGTAACTTCACCTTCCGCACCCGGGAATTTGAGCAGATGGAGATTGAATATTTCGTAAAACCCGGAACTGATGAAGAGATTCATCGTCAATGGATCGAACAGCGGTTCCAATGGTATATTGATCTTGGAATCAGTAAAGAAAGATTGCGCCTCCGCGAACATGCCAAAGACGAATTGGCACACTATGCCAAAGGTTGCTATGATATTGAATATTACTTCCCAATGGGTTGGTCCGAGTTAGAGGGAATCGCCAACCGGACCGATTTCGACCTGAAACGCCATGCCGAATATAGCGGCCAACGGCTCGACTATTTCGACCAGGAATCCAATGAACATTATGTTCCCTATGTTATTGAGCCTTCCGCCGGAGCGGATCGTGGTACTTTAGCGTTCTTACTCGATGCTTACCATGAAGAGCCTGACAAGGACGAAGTCCGAGTCGTCTTGAAATTACACCGGGCCTTAGCCCCTTATAAAGTAGCTATTTTACCGCTTTCCAAGAAAGAACCGCTGGTAAATATGGCTAAAGGGATTGAGAAGGAATTACGCAAGTACTGGATGGTTGACTACGATGACTCAAAAGCAATTGGCCGTAGATATCGCCGTCAGGATGAGATCGGAACTCCTTATTGCGTAACTGTCGACTTCCAGAGCTTAGAGGACCAGGCGGTAACCGTACGTGACCGTGACACAATGGAACAGGAACGGGTGCCTGTAGCCGAGCTTTCCAAGTATTTGTGGGAAAAGTTGGCGTGGTAAGATTTTTGACATTGATAATAGATAATTCTCGATGAATAATATCCGCAATGCGTATATAATTCCAGCAGGGAAGAATATATGCTTGCGGATATTTAGTATTATACCCAATACAGCGACAAACTCTAAAGTTATTATGAAAGAGTACATTGTTTAGGCCGTGAGTTTATTATTTGAAACCATAATATTATCATGAAATAATTAAAACAAAATTAACGAGTAAATGGGGGCGACGATTGTGAATTTAGAAGAATATAAAAAGTTTGCGTCACAACATGAAGATTGGGCGCCAGGTTGGGAAGCTATTGATGAAGTGTTTAAGAAACTTTATCCAAACCAAAATCCTGCCCATTATGGGACGATCATGGTTAACCGGGCTATTTTCGGCGGCGACCAATATCTTGATGGCTATAGCATTTACGATTCTCCAAATGGCTATAAGCATATAGTCACATATGGTATGACAGAACTATATTTCAATGATGAAGCATTTGGTGGAGAATGGAGCGGTTGGGGTTATGAAATGACTATAAAACTGAAAGAAAAAACCAATGAGGACTGTATGTGGGCGATCGATATGTTGTCTAATCTTGCGCGATATACATATACCAAAGAACGGTTTTTTGAGCCAATGCAGTATATTGCCGGAAATGGGACATCGCTTCATATTGGTTTTGAATCTGCTATCACAGCTCTTCTTATTGTAGAAGATACAGAAGCAAAAGGTATTGACACGGTGCATGGAAGAGTAGATTTTATGCAATTGGTTGGAATCACTCAAAAGGAATTGGAAATTATAAAAGCGGATAGAAATCAAGTACAAATATTAGTTGAAAATATGAAAAAGGATAATCCTTATTTAGTTACCGATATGAGGCGGAGTAAGTCGTATTTATAAGAGATTAATTAGCGGATTATTTTCGAGCCTCACTAAAACTGAAAAAAAGTCCCCAGGTAAGATAAGATACCCAATGGAATTAATAACAAAAGCAATTTTCCAAAGACAAGGAAAAAAGATTCTTGATGTTGCCAGCCAAAAAACAGCAATACTATCCCATAAAGGACGGTTAACGCCGCTGGAGTAGCTCCGAATAAGACTGCAGCCAGAATGCTGGATTCTGCGGGGACAAATTTTTTTATCAAAGCTCCGCCAAAAAGACAAAGTACTGCTGGTATCAAAATTAAGATGATTTTTCCAATGGGGTTATCAGCGAAAAAGTCATAGTTCGAAATTTGGGTCAGCAAGAAAATGTATAGTAAAAAACAGAGACCACTCAAGATAATGCTTAACAGGTAATATTTCATCAGTGTATCATCACCATTCTATTCTAAAAATCACCTTATTAGAGTTATTTTCGATTTATTATGATAGATCCCTTTTCTTGTAATCCAAATAATTAACCCCAGAATTTGATTTATTATTTTGGATGTTTTTTCTGTTTATATGTGAATTTAATAAATTTTTTTGAAAGTCTTTATCTCTGGCCCACTGTTCCGTCGGGCGTGTTAAAGAACTGCCTAAAGCAGTTCTTTTTAGAAGAATTGTAATGAACAGGTTAGCGATTTATTTTAGTCAATTCTTCAATTCAAGGAAAGTGAGCGCCCAAAAAGGAACCAAAAAGGCGCCGGAACCTATGAGGTTACGGACCTCCCTAAATCATCCAAGGTCTTTTAATGAACAGGTAAGCTTATTTATGATGGGGCTGTTCATTTTAGGTCTTCGCCCTCCTAATGAACAGGTAAGAAAATTCGAAGAAGTGACTGTTCATTTTTGAAGAATTGTAATGAAAAGATTAGATTATTTGTGGTTCATTACAATTCTTCACTTCTGAAAGTGATGCCAATGGGGCTTAGGCTTCCGACGGCGATGTCAATGAAACGTCCCTGTTTCGATGCCACGCACGCCAACCTCCTTGGTTGGCTATCTTTTGACGTTATGTTTGCTGAGTCAACAATTTAAAGAGTTAGAATGTTGGCTGCTGGAATAAATATTCTATATTTATTCTTAAAAAAGAGGAAATTGGTGCCGATATGTTATACTGGAAAATAGTAATAATTTTATGAATTATTTGTAGTCGACCTCCAGTAGTGCAAAAACCCCCTGGGATCGACTACATGAGTAAAATTTAATTTTGCATGGTTTAAGTGTGTAAATGTAAAATGGCCCAATTTTTGTAGTAAAAATCACAAAAAATTGAGCTTAAAAAAGTGCAGTTCGGAAGGGTTTTTAGTCTACCTATAAGGAATTGAAACTTGTTTTACAAAAAATGTGCCCCGCACGTAGATTCGTTTTTAGTCTACCTATAAGGAATTGAAACATTGCTGCTTGCACATTTGTTTTTGTAATATTACCAACGTTTTTAGTCTACCTATAAGGAGTCAAAATAACTTTCTAATTCCTCGAATTAAAAATCTCCGCATCTAATCTTCCTTCTGAATAGGTTGTTTCCCCCTTTAATCCATTTTATTCTAAAACAAGCTGGATTTGGCGCCGATAACAGTAATGTTAAAGAATTAATTGGAAATTGATCAATTAAAGGGGCGTATTGTCATGTCAAAATTGGCGAAGGTGCAGGGCATTTTATTAATACTTGATTTCTGCTGGTGGCGGTTGTTTGGGGAGAGGGATGGGGAGTATTGATGACATAGGCATTCTGCCTTAATTAAATAAGGAATTTAGTAAATATTCATAAATATAAAAATCATTTATTTAGTGATTTCTTTTGAAGGTGCCATGAAATTTTACATTGGTGTAACTGATAACAATTGGTTTCAATATCTTTCATCCATTCGCCCTGATGAGGTGAATTTTTGGCAGCCTGGGGGGAAAACTGTTTTTTCTGCTATTCCGCCGGGAGCACCTTTTTTGTTTAAGCTTCATAGTCCATTAAATTTTGTTGTTGGTGGCGGTTTTTTTATTAGGCAC
>JAKPCT010000208.1 GCA_029553165.1 Bacillota bacterium | reverse complement strand
TTAAGGTGGCTATATTCCTTCCGGACGTAGTCAAGTTCCTTTTCCCTGCGGTTGTGTTTCTCAGAACCCGACTTAATCGGTTCAATATGGATAGATGTTTTTGCCATATTATTTTCGGGTATTTTTGGGGGTCGAGGGGGCTTGCCCCCCGCACACATAACCCTTTAGGGTTATAGTGTGCTATAACCTTATGATCCAAAGTTAAAAAAAAAATGTTTGTATTACGAAAAAAATACAGTAAATTTACATGCCTCACACAAGGAAGCGGGCAACGCTGGAGAGCGACCCGCCGAGCGGTCACTGAGGTGGTTATACAGGCAACAGCCGTATGTGCGGGGGGTGATTCCCCCGTTTTTTTTCGTTTTCTCCGTTTGTTAGGAATTAGGAAAAGGTGTCCTGCGGACGGCTCCCCCTATCCCCCAGAGGGGGAAATAGAGTTTATAAGCATTCGGGGTTACCAGGTTAAGCCGTTTTTGGGGGCTGAGACCTGGCAACCTTCATTGGCTTGTAAACTCTCTTTTGCACGTCCTTTGTGCAAAAGAAGACAAACGGAGAAAATTCCTTATTTTTTTTGCTTATTGGTGGGGTTTGGGATTTTCAAAATCGGAGGGAGGAAACAACTCTAATTGTTTACCCCCCTTTTGAATTTCTGATTTAACCGTTTTTCTTCCGCTTTGGTCGTATGTTATGCTTAGGCGTATGCTGTGTATATCTTCCCACCGCCCCTTACCAAATAGATTTGGGTCAACAAGATAAACAGACTTGTGCATTCTGATTAAAATGTTAAGCTTGTATAGATTATCAATTGCCTTGTTCAGCGTGTTAATTGGCATATTTAAATCTCTGCATATCATATCCTTAATCGGCTTTAGAAGAACAACAACGTTGTTATAACTCATATACTTTAACAGGCAGTTGAGAATTCTTGATTCTGATTGGTTTAGATCAAATATTCTCTTTATATCCTCAATGTATAGTTTAACAAATTCAGGTTCTTTCGGAACGACTGCAGAGGTAGTTGTAGTTTGTTGGATAATCTCACCGCTAACAAAGTCAACAGTTTGAGTTATTTCCTGTTTAAATATTTTCCTTTTTCTCATGATTGATGGTATTAATTAATACAATTAGAGCAAATATAATATATTGTAAAAAATAATACAACATATAATGTATAAAATTGCACAATGTATATATTCTTTTCTCTTGTGCGAGAAAAAAAAATCATAATCGATTGATACAAAGCCGATTAACAAAAATCCTATTGTATCCCCAATACAATATGACTGTATCCCCAATACAATGACAATAGTCCCCCAATACAATTGATGATGTTAACGTTCAAGCCCGTTGGAACGATTTCGCTCGCTTATGCCTTTTAGATACACGCAATTTTCGTAGCCGCTGCCAAAGGCTCGGTAGTCAATTTGCAATCCGAGTTCCCGCAACTTGTTATTGATAAGTTTAACGGCTCGTCTTTCACCCTCAATGGCTGCTGCTCTCATGCTATTATCTAGACGATGCCTAAGCGAGTTGTTCTCGTCATCAAGGTTTTGGATGTGTTTGACCAGGCTATTAATCTTCTCGTTTTGTTTTTGAGTTTCTGCCTCGAGTTCGGCGATACGGTTTTTAAGGGCAAAATTTTCGTTTTTAAGCGTTTTTCTTTCGTTGGGGTGTAAAACATACTCCAAAACATTTTTAACGGCAACTTTCGCATTTAAATGGCCAACTTCCTTTTCGAGTTCAATTTTGCGTTTTTCCTCTGCTTCGGCTTTGTACTGTATTGCTGTGAGGTGCTTCCTATCCGATGATTTTCCCCGTTCCATGCCAAGACAATCGGAAAGAATTGTTTGAATTTCCGCCATGTCCTGGCGTTTCAACTTCAGAGTTTTTCCACTGTCATCGGTCCAATCGAAAACGAGGTGGGCGTGCAGGTTCGGTTTCCATTCCTTCGCCTTCGCATGACCTTCATCTCGGTGTATGTGGATTTGAAATGTTTTAACGCCAAATCGTTCCTGTAGTTGTTCGGCAAATCTACGTAGATCTTCCATCGAAGTAGATTTGTTAATCACAACAACTCCTTCACGAATAGGAGTTGCCTTTTTCTGCATGCGTTGCCCTGTGCTTTGGAAGTAGTTGTCTTTTATTGTTTCCAGCCGATGGGCTACGCTGTCGAACTCCCACGATTCGTTAAGGTGGCTATATTCCTTCCGGACGTAGTCAAGTTCCTTTTCCCTGCGGTTGTGTTTCTCAGAACCCGACTTAATCGGTTCAATATGGATAGATGTTTTTGCCATATTATTTTCGGGTATTTTTGGGGGTCGAGGGGGC
>JAKPCT010000206.1 GCA_029553165.1 Bacillota bacterium | reverse complement strand
GGCCAAGATGAACTCGCTTACGCTCGCCCTTGACATCCTCCAACAGAATGCATAAATGTTATAATTATACAAAAATAAAGAAAGGAGAACCTAACTTAGAAAAGCTAAAAAATTGTCTTGACAAGTGGGGGCATTATATTTTATCTTTTTATAATTTTATGTATAAATTTATACTTATACATAAAAAATATAACAGAATACTTTTCTCATGTCAACAATATGCTATGTATTCTTTAGTTTAAGAAAATATTACTAAATTATTAACAGTCATATCACTCCCAAATCACCAAATTTATATTTGTTTTATGCTAACTTTATGTCAGATTTTTAAAGTTTAATTAATTTCTTCTCATTTTCTTGAAGTTCATTTTGTACCAATTTAAATGTCTTATACCCACCACTAAGATTTTTGACATTTAAATATCCATTCTGTCTCAAGATCCGTGACGCAATATAACCGCGTTGCCCAACCTGACAATAGATGAGCACTTCTTTGTCTTTAGGTATTTCACCCATTCGGTTACGAATTTGATCAAGCGGAATATTGACTGCCCCTGCTATCTTCCCTGCTCTTAATTCTCCTGGTTCACGGACGTCAATTATCATCGTTTCGCTACTGCGAATCCGATCCATAAACTGTTCCCAATTAACAGTTGCCGTAATTTGATCTAAGATGTTTGTTGCAACATATCCTGCAATATTAACCGGATCTTTTGCTGACGAAAACTGCGGTGCATATGCCAATTCCAATTCGGTTAAGTCATAGACCGTCCTTTTAAAACGAATTGCTGAAGCTAAAATATCGATCCGTTTATCAACGCCTTCTCCACCCACTACCTGCGCTCCCAACAGCAATCCGTTTTCCGGACGATACAGAAGTTTAATTGTCAACGGTTTTGCTCCCGGATAATAGGTTGCATGTGAGTTGGAATGAGTGATTGAAGTGAGGTATTCAATATTTAAGCTCCTTAATGTCTTCTCATTTAATCCTGTGGAAGCCGCATCCAAATCAAAAACCCTTACAATTGCAGTCCCTTGAACACCGCTATAACTAACTTCCCGTCCTGCTAAGATATCAGCTAAAAGCCGCCCCTGACGGTTAGCCGGCCCCGCCAGTGGTGTCCAGAACTTCTGATTCGTAATAATATTACAAACCTCAACGGCATCGCCAACCGCATAAATATGAGGATCTGAGGTTTGAAACCGATCATTAACCTTGATCGCCCCGGTAACTCCAATATCTAATCCCGCAGCAACCGCCAGATCGG
The DNA here is from genome assembly GCA_029553165.1 of Bacillota bacterium. Classification (GTDB taxonomy): domain Bacteria; phylum Bacillota; class UBA4882; order UBA8346; family UBA8346; genus JAKPCT01. The sequence continues at coordinate 2,490 of JAKPCT010000206.1, read as the reverse complement.
TCTCCGGCTTAACACCAACCGCCATGATTACTAGATCCGTATTCAATACAGTGCCATCTTCCAAAGCTACCTCTAACCCTCGTTCCGTCTCGTTAATACCGATTACTCCATTACTAAGGATTAAATTAACTCCTCGCTCACGAATCTTACGGTGAACCGGAGCCACCATCTCATAGTCCAAATTGTTTAAAACCTGATCGGTACGTTCAATTAGCGTAGTATTGATCCCTAAATGATTACAGTTTTCCATCATCTCCAACCCAATAAAACCACCACCAACAATAACTGCTGATTGAATCTGATTCATCTCAATAAATTGTTTGATTCGATCGGTGTCCTTAATATTCCGTAATGTAAAGACTCTTGGTGAATCAATTCCCGGGATTCTCGGCATAATTGGTTTTGATCCGGTAGCCAATACTAACAGATCGTAACTTTCAAACTCTTCCTTCCCTGTTTGCAGATCCTTTAAATGTATTATCTTTTGCTCCCGATCAATTCGGGTTACTTCAGTCCGGGTTTTAACAGTAATATTAAACCGCCGCTTTAATGCTTCCGGAGATTGGACAAATAATTTTTCACGTTCCTCAATCACACCACCGATATAATAAGGTAGACCACAATTGGCATATGATATCTCTCTTCCTCTTTCAATTAGAACAATCGCCGCCTTTTCGTCCAAGCGCCTGAGTCGGGTAGCAGTACTGGCTCCTCCGGCAACACCACCAACAATCACTACTTTTCTGCCCATCAAACTCCCCCGCTTTCGAAATTCTTCTTTACTATTATATCTTAAATAAATTAATGTAACAGCTCTCAAAAAATTAACCCCATCAGCCATGACAGCCCTAATGGGGTTTTTTGTTTCCAACATTTAAAAAATCAATAATTACTCTTGGAACTCGCGACACACACACGATTCCGGCCGGAATTTTTAGCTTCATACAACGCTTCATCAGCAAGTTGCAATAATACTTCATAGGAATCAGAATCAATCGGATAACTGGCCAAACCGGCACTTAAAGTGACCGGTATCCGAACGCCATCTTCACTGATAAACTCATGTTCTTCAATCGCGCAACGAATCTTCTCCGCAATAAAATAAGCCAATTCGGGATCAACTTCCGGCAAAACCATTACAAACTCTTCACCACCATACCTGGCAAGGATCCCGTTTTGTAACATCTTCTGGACAATGGCTGCTGTCGTCTTTAAAACCATATCCCCTGCCAAATGCCCAAATTTATCATTTACCATTTTAAAGTGGTCTAAATCAAAGATAATAACCGATACCTGCTGCGGTTTTTTCTCAAAAATGTCTACCATGTAATTCATCAAATACATCCGGTTGTAAACTCCCGTTAACCCGTCATGAATCGCCATCTTCCGCATCTTATCATACAGGTAGGCATTTTCCATCGATAAACTCAGTTCTTGGGCAATCAGTCTGGCAAAATCCATCAAATCCTGATTGGTTAACCGGGCCATATCATTCTCCATTACCATAATCCCCAGACAACTGTGACGGCCATTCAACGGGACCACAATCGAACCCACTTGTTTAATCTGTTCATTAACATCTTTTTCATTATAATCCGTAAAAACCCGCCGTTCATTACATGATCTAGCATAAATATGATCCGAATTGAGCGGGATTATTGCCGGCAGCGGATTAGAAGCTATAACCCCCGAAACCTCTTTTAAAACTAAATTTTGATTTTCATCAACCATATAAATCATACATCTTCTACTGCCAAAAACACCCAGTAGAATATCCAGTGTCTTCTTTAGCAATTGATTGCTATCAAGTTCCCGACCGATTTCTTCCTGGATCAATTGCAATGTATAAGCCTGAGCATATTTCTCTTCTAAAGTCAAATTCGACAGTTGTAATTTATGATAGTTCTCCTCCAAGTCTTTCCGAGCGTTTTCCATCTTACGATGCAAATCTAAAAAAAGCGACTTAACCTCCGTCACCTCATCCATTTTTCCGTCAACTTTAATTTCAACTGATTGCCCATCAATAATCTGTTTCAAAAAACTTCTCAATTCATTGACACGGTTTAAAGACGATTGCTTTCTTATAAAAACCCACAATACAATCAGGAAAAAGATCACTAACAATAAAATAAGCTCACTGTAAGACATTGCAACCTCCATCTGGAAGCTTAAAATTTAGCATTTAACAACTATTAATAACAAACTATTATATTAACATATCCCGCAAGCAGAGATTTATCTGCAACCTGTGAAACTTTGCGCAAACCAAAAAATAAACCGGGACGGAGAGCAATCATAATCTTCCTCAAAAACACCTTGTTTTATATTATCGGTTTTTTATAGCAATTTTTTTACTAAATTGCAATAACAAATTGAACTAATCCTTTAAACCTTAAAAATCTGTTGTAATAATCATAAAGCATAAATCAGATCCAATTCAGCATCAAAGAGTTCTTCCGGCGTTTTGTAACCGAAGATCTTTCGAGGCAG
>JAKPCT010000202.1 GCA_029553165.1 Bacillota bacterium | reverse complement strand
GTTTCCAGCTTCCCATTCTCCTTTATTAATGTAGGCAGTGATATTTTCAGATATGTAACGGTAAAACAGCATACCGAGGACATATTGTTTAAAGTCCCATCCGTCTACGCTGCCTCTTAGATCATTTGCAATATTCCATATGGTGCGGTGTAATTCTGCCCGTTCCTGTTCTTTTCTGTTGTTTTCCATAACCTACTTCCTCTCTTCAACAACCGTATTCGGCACTAATTCCATAATATCTTTAAAATCAACGCCAAGCGCCGTACAAACCTTTACAAGAACGTCCATGCTGACATATTCGTTTTTAGAAAGCTTTGAAATTGACGATGGACTTATTCCCGCAGCAGCTTGTAAATCTTTCTTCTTCATATCGCGGTCTATCAACAATTTCCAAAGCTTTTTATAGCTAACGGTCATCTTGGTCACCTCTTTATATCTTTTTTCCATTATAGCACATTTTCTTCAAAAATAACATGATAATTCTGTGTTTGTGAAGTAATTTTACAATGTTAATAAAGATAATGATAGTTGTGTATGCCTTTCTTTTTGATTTTTATTTAAATAAATACTTTTAGACAAAAAAGTCTGTAAGTCTATATGTAAAACCAAAGGCAAAGTTATAACATTAATCTTTCTTAAACTAAATATCACTTCCGCTCAAATTTGAGCAAAAGCATAAGCATTACAGCCGTCTTTACCGGAAAAAAGACAGGCTGTTTTTTATTTTAGGGGTTTGAATCAATAGAATTCTTCGCTTATGAATGAGGATGGAAAATATTTTTCTAAAATCCTCAACTAATGTGCCCTACCAAGGCTATAAGGTGAGAGGAAAAATAATCCCCCAATGAAAGCATAGTTTTTCTCTCACTGCTCCTTGACAACTGAATACGCCGAAATGCAAGAGATACTTCAAGCAGAATATGCCATGACGATAATTCCGAGCGTATTCCTTGAAAGATAACGAGGTTGTGTCAAACAAGGCAAACCCTCTGGAACAGTAGCGTTTCGGGTCATATATAACAGGCAAGGAGGTGAAATAACTGAAACCACAATATGATAACTTGCCACAGATACTCAAAATTAAGCCACAGTTTTGCTGTTGGAAATATGAAGAGCGAAGTGGCAGAAAAACCAAAGTTCCCTATAATCCAGTAACAGGAAAAAAGGCAAAAGCAGATCAGCGGAGTACTTTTAAAGATTTTAGTTCGGCGGTAGCTGCTTTAAGTGATTATGACGGTATCGGATTTTTGGTGGGTAATGACATTTGCGTTATCGACTTAGATGATTGTTTTGATAGCAGCGGTAAGCTTAAGCCTATTTCCCAAAGTGTTGTAGACGCTTTTAGTGGTTGTTATATGGAACACAGTCCGTCTGGGAAAGGGCTGCATAGGTATCGAAGGTCAGCTATGTCCGCAAAGTTTTTTTGTTGATCAGGATGAAACATTGGTGATTCTTGATAATGTGAATTCTCGTATTGTTTCTGTAAGAGGTAAAAGCTTTATCGAAAAGCCACTTAAGTTAAGTGAAAAATATTTTGTTGGGGATTTTATTAAATACAGTGATAATTCATTTTTTATAAAACAAGCATCAGGAACAAAAATTGAAGACTTAGTATGGACAATGAGTAATTGGTTCGAAAAAGGAGGATGTTATAAATGCAAATACGAATGATAAAAAAATTATTACTGGTATTGCTTATTTGTCTTACTCTGTCGTCAATAGTTTTAGCGAGTTTTGGCGAATCAAAAGCGGAGAAACCTAAAGTATTGTATGTTGAAGTGATTATACATACTTCTGATGATTTACCATTTAAATTGCCGTCTCCGGTGGCAGCTCCTCCAAGTGAAAATGATGGTATTGTGGAGGTACAAAGCGATAAAAGAATTATTAATGTTATTCAGAGTTTTAGGGATAAGAATGGAAATAAGATAAAATTTGATAAAAACGGCACTATTATTGTTAAGTATATCAATACTCATACTGGAGGGAGTGAGTATTCTTTTAGTAAGGATTTTTATATAAAAAAACTCCCGTTTAAAGTCTATAAATTTAAAGAAAGAATCATGCCTTATGAATATACTTTAGAATATGAGGTTGGAATATTTAATTCATATCAGAATTTAGACATCAATATAACATCATTAGATGATGAAGGCACAGTAACTTTTACTATTAATGGTGATTGTAACCGGGTTATTAACCTTGGAATAGGTAAAGAAGAAATTATAAATTTTTCTGAAAGAGAAATAAAATTGGAAAATGTAATAAAGTTATCAAGCCAAAATAAATATGTGAAAAAGATGAAAGTTAAATCTTCCATAACGCTAGTAAACCATGGATTCTATTGGTTGGATGAAGGTGATAATTAATGGAAAGAAATGGGTTATGGTAAATATGGTTTGATTTTATCTGGGAAGAAAATCGAAAGCTGTAGTAAGATCTGCCCCCAATTCTGAATACGGCTAGTCCATTTGTACATTACATCCTGAGTTACCGGATCTAACATTTTAGTAATGCTTCATCACTGGGAAAAACACTTTTTCCCTTTGTTACCTTCCGTAATTACCGGTGATAACTTTCAATGATGTTAGTTGTATAGATGATTTTACGTATCTCTGGCGGATATTTGAAGAAAGTAGATATCTCAGCCCAATTTTGTCTCCAGGGGACTCACAATTAATAGATATTTACTTCCCCAAGTAGCTTCAAATTGGTCTAACTCTTCCAAGGCTGATGCTTCGGAAGCTGCAAGTTGATGGTGATTTAACGATCAGTGATAATGCAATCTTTGAAAATGTTGGCATTTTCTGTACTGGGAAGGTTATCATTGAAAGTAATGTCAAAATAAATGGGTTAATTTATGCTGGTAACGGCTTAATCATGAGAGGCAATCCCGAAATTACCGGAAGGATAATCGTCAATGGCTTAGCCCGGATGGAAGGCCGAGTAACCCATAATCTGGCTGATACTCAATATCTTGAGTGGTTGCAGTAGGAAAAAAGAAATAATAATTTAACAAATAAAAAAGCTTTAACCGGCTTTTTTATTTTATGCGAAAACCATTCATGACTTGTAAATTGTAAAATATTCTAAAATATTCCATTATAGTTATGAAGAAAAAGGAAATTATGTTTTGTTAAAGAATTAAGAATTAAAATAAATTGTATTACTTAAAAGGGGCATTTGGGATGATTTCTGGACTTATCAATTGGATTACTTCGAAGATAAAAAAGGGAAAAAAGGAATCAAATCTAAATGTATTTACAACTTATGTTTTAGTTATAGTAATTATGGCTTTGATATTTTATCCGCTCTTTCCCCTATTACTGAATTATCCTCCTGGATCAATCAACACTAAATTTGATGTTGAACTTTCAAAGATGTCATATTTTCAACAGTACTTTTCTATTATCATTTCAATAGTTGTTATATGTTATATAATTTTAAAGCTGATTTTTTGGCGTATTGGCAATTGGAAATACATAACTAAACATGTAAAAGCTAGAGATAAAGAAAAAATTGAAGTGATTAGAAGAAGAAGTATGGTTATTCCTCATATTGTTTATATCCTTCAGCTAATTATTCCAATAGGACTAGTAGGCCTTTTGTTTTATATATTAGATTTTCGCAATGTTGCAGATGTAAAGTTTTTTGTAATATTAACAGTCGGCCTTACTTTTACTGGAGTTATTTCCTATATGTTTTCGAAAAAATATTTCCGGCGTGTTCTTAAATACACTTTTATTGATGTTTCAAATTTGATAATAAAACCGAGAATTAATTTACGGACTAAAATAATAATACAGATTTTACCGCTTTTTTTATTTTCGTTTTTATTTATCTTGTTTGTTGGATATGCTGCTTTGGTAAAAGAGAAAGGTAATGCTTTATTTGAAAGTTATCAGCGTGAACTACAAATGAAAATAGTAAATAAAACGGATTATATTCAAAGTGAAGGACATCTGATTGAACTCTTAAATACTGTAAAGACTGACAATAAAAAGGATATCACTTTTTATATTGCTCCTGATGGAAGATACTACACCAGTGATAATTCTGAATTAAGTAATTTTTTTATAAAGTACACAAAAGAATTGGCTTTTTTTTATAACGGACATACTTATGACTATTATGGTTCGGAAATACAAGGAGCAGTTGTTAAGTTGGCAGGAGAAGGTGGGGAATGGATCTTAGGAATAAGATATTATGTTGCCTCCTTAGAAGTAATAAAGTTTTTTGTATCAAGTTTCATTATACTAACAATCTTTGCTTTTTTAGTAACTTCATATTTTGCTAAGACTATTTCTGATGATATCTCGCATATTGCACAAGGGCTTAGAGATATTGCACATGGTGAAAAAATTGATTTGAGTAATAAAATACCGGTTATCTCTAACGATGAAATTGGTGATTTAGCAGTTGCTTTTAACGAGGTTCAGGAAAAAGCCAAAAATTATGTACAAGACATTCGAAGGCAACAAGAAGTCATTGTCGAAAGAGAACGCTTGGCATCGCTTGGTCAGATGATCAGCGGCATTACTCATAATTTAAAGACTCCAATCATTTCACTTTTAAACGCAACCAATTCTTTGAAAGATTTAGTAGATGAATACCGGGCTTCAATTGGTGATGAGCGGGTTAACGAGCAGGATCATTTAGAGATTGCTTCTGAAATGGATCAGTGGTTGGATGAGATGCTTCCTTACTGTAACTACATGCATGATGTCTTGTCCACGATTCGTGGTCAGATCATTCAAGGGAAAACATCGTTCGAGTCGGGTTTCAACATCAGAGAACTTTTAAAACGGGTGGAAATCCTGACTCACTATGAGTTGGTTAAATCGGGTTGCGAAATTAACTATATAATTAACGTCGATTTGGATACCCAAATTCCAGGCGAGGTAAGTAATCTGGTCCAGGTTTTGGATAATCTGATTACCAACTCAATTCAAGCTTATCGGGGAAAAAAGGGTGTTATTGAGGTTGTCTTACTTGAAGAAGCCAATAACCTCAAGTTTATGGTAAAAGATAATGGCCCGGGGATATCGGATGAAATTCAAAGTAAATTGTTTAAAGAGATGATTACCACTAAAGGGAAGATGGGGACCGGATTAGGCCTTTATATCTCGTATGCAATCATTAAAGGGAAATTTGGGGGAGAGTTGTGGTTTGAGTCCGGGCTTGGTAAGGGGACAACGTTTTATGTAACTGTTCCAATCGCTAATTAATATAAATGGTTAACCATACATTTTATTACAAAAAAACCAAAAAATATATATTAATATTGTTAAAAATATGTTAAAATAATTATGTCAAATAAATATTGAAAGAGGTGATTCTGATTGCGGGTGCATCGCAAGGAACCTTCCTTTAAGTTAAAACGGTTTAACACGCAGATTTCTTCTGAAAAACCTGACTATGAATTGATTTACGAAAACATCAAAAATTACCTTGCTTTTAAAATCAGTGTTACTTTAAATGCTCAAGAACGGTTGGTCTATATGGATATTTTGGATTATATGGAACGAACACAAGTCGAAGCAAGTAAAGTAAAAAAGGAGGGAAACAATAATGGAAAGATTTTATAATCTTTCATTTGCTCAGCAAAACATTTGGAATGTAGAAAATTTCATATCAAATACTAGTATCAATAATATTGCTGCTACTTTAAAATTCAGTGAGGAAATTGATCTGTTTTTATTAGAAAAAGCAGTAAATTTAGTACTAAAAAAACGATGCGCTTCGCATTAAAGTTACAATAATAAATAATGAGCCAGTTCAATATATTGATAGTTACGAATATTATCAATTAGACTGTATTGATCTCCGCAATTACGATGATCCTCAAAAACCTTCGATACTTCTTAAATCCTTAACAGAAACACCATTTCAAATTTTAGATTCTCCACTTTATTATGGGGCAATCATAAGAGTTAAGAATGCTGTTTATTTTTATTTTAAGCAACATCATTTGATTGCAGATGCTTGGTCAGTAATTTTAACAGGGGATAGAATTTTAAACTACTATTTAAAATTAAAAAATAGTGAAAATATCGATGAAATTGAAGAATTTTCTTATATTGATAGTTTAATAAGTGAAGAAGAATATTTAAATTCGAAGCGTTTTTTAAATAATCAAAATTTTTGGAAGAAACAAACAGAAATAAATCCAGAGTTTATTTATTTGAAAAATAGGCCTAAACAATATTCAACAAAAGCCGAACGATGGAGTGTTATACTACCTGCAGAAACCTCAGCAATGATAACTGATTTTTGTAAAGAAAACAATCTGTCAATCTTGGTGATTTACACTAGCATATTAGCAGTATACATTAATCGGATTTTTTCAAAAAAAAATATTGTTTTAGGTACAACGGTTTTAAACCGATTAAACAATAAAGATAAAAATACACTTGGAATGTATATTAATGTTATTCCAATAATATTACAGATCAAAAATGATGATGGCTTTATTACATTTCTTAAGTATGTTCTTTCTGTTTGGAAAAGCTATTTATTAAATTCACACTATCCTCACGACTTTATTTTTAAAGAGTATCGTGAAAAATTTAAGAATGATGACTTGTTTGATATTGGTATAACCTATCAAAATGCTACTCATCATTTTCCGATTGAATTTGAAACGGTTGAAAGTACATGGTATCCCTGTGGTCATCAACTAAATTCTTTAAATATTCATATTAATGATCGGAATAATTCTAATCAATATCAGATCGATTACGATTATCTAGTCGATTTATTCACCGCTGAAGAGATCGAAAAACTCCATTACGCCTTGATTAATTTACTTCAAGACGCATTACAAAATCCCAATAAGACAATTTCAGCATTGGAACTATTAACTTACGAAGAGAAACGAAAACTGCTCTTTGAGTTTAGTCAGACCAGTCAGGCGGAGTTGCCGGCCACGACACTGAGCCAACTCTTTGAACAACAGGCAGCTTTAAATCCTGACGGAGTTGCCATAATTTATCAAGATATGAAGGTAACTTACCGTGAATTAAATGAGAAGGCAAATTATGTAGCCTGGCTGCTTCGGGAAAAAGGGGTCAAACCCGACTCGGTTGTGGGTCTGTGTATGGAGCGTTCAATTGAAATGTATATTGGTATTTTGGGCGTTTTAAAGGCGGGAGCGGCCTATCTGCCGATTGATCCAGCCTTTCCAAGAAACCGTTTTCAATTTATTTTGCGGGATAGTGCCTGTAAAGTATTGTTAACTGCAGGATTGCTGCTCTCTTGTAGTTGGGGCGGAGAGATTCTTAATATCAAGATGGCGCTGTCACGTGAAGCATTAGTTACAGTCCCGGCTGACGAACTGACCCGACGTTCTACTAACCCACCCCAAACTGCGGGACCAGCCAACCTGGCCTATATTATTTACACTTCTGGTTCAACCGGCAAGCCAAAGGGGGTAATGATTGAACATCGTTCGATCGTTAACACGATCACCTGGCGCAAAAAATTCTATAATTTTGGGAAGGACGATGTTTTGTTGCAAATACCGCCTTACAGTTTTGACAGTTCCGTTGAAGATATTTTTACCTTCTTTGCGGTTGGTGGAACAATTGTAACGATCGAACAGGAAAAACGGCTTGATCTGGTCTATCTTGGTCAATTGATAACCAAGTACCAGGTGACACATTTTCTAGCTACGCCAATGTTTTATAATACAATGTTGGATGATCTTGGTTCCGAACTCGGTTCATTGAAAAAAGTAACCGTAGCTGGTGAGAGCATCCCACTAAATGTTGTAAAGAAACATTTTCAGATGTTACCCCATGTTGAGCTCTATAATGAGTATGGTCCGACTGAAAACAGCGTCTGTTCAACGGTCCACCGTTTTCATCCGGAAGATGAAGTTGTCTTGATCGGGAAACCGATTGACAATTGTCAATGTTATGTTTTGAGCGAGACCCAAGACATATTACCGATTGGAGCCGTAGGAGAACTTTATCTGGGTGGACCGGGTTTGGCACGGGGGTATATCAATCAGCCGGAACTAACCAGTAAGAAATTTGCTTTTATCCCACAGGTAGGAGCGTATCTCTACCGGACCGGGGATTTGGTCAAATGGAATGATGATTGTGAATTGCAATTTATCGCCAGGATTGATAATCAGGTAAAAATTCGTGGTTTTAGAATTGAGTTAGCAGAGATTGAGAACCAATTGCTGAAATATCCCTTAATCAAAGAGACAGTTGTAGTTGCCAATGAAGATGAGAGCGGCAGTAAATACCTCTGCGCGTATATTGTCGCCGACAGTAATTTACCGATTTCGAAGTTGAAGGATTATTTGGCCAAAAGTTTACCTGAGTATATGATACCCAATTATTTTGTCAGATTAGATCAAATTCCGTTGACAGTGAATGGCAAGATTGATAAGAAAGAACTGCCCCCTCCGGAAATTATTCCTTCGGCAGGTTATGAAGAGCCCCAAAATGAAGTGGAAAAAACTCTGGTGAATATCTGGAAGCAGGTGCTGGAAATCGATAAAATAGGGATCAATGACGACTTCTTTGAGCTGGGTGGCGATTCTTTGGCAGTAATCAGGGTTTTAACTATGTGTTACTCATATAACTGGAACTTGAAAGCGCAAGATTTTTACCGGTTTAAAACTGTCAAACAGCTGGCAGACTATATTTTGAATCCTGGTCCAGCGGTTGCGGTTGATAGCCGGTCACTGTTGAATTTGCCCCAAAGGATTAATGTCGTTGACTTGAGTTTTTTCAGCCGACAGTTAAAACGGCACGGTAAGCGCCGAATCAAAAATGTTTTATTAACAGGAGTCACCGGATACCTGGGCATGCATCTGTTAGCCGAGCTATTACAGTTGAAAGATATTAAAGTATATACTTTGGTACGGGGTGATAATCAGGAAAGTGCTAAATCAAGGCTGTTTCGGTTACTTACGATCTATTATCCGCAACTTGATTTGAAATTAATGAACCGCCGGGTAACTGTAATCAATGGTGATATTGCCGCAAAGCAGTTTGGGCTTTTGGAAACGGATTATCAACAATTAGCCCAAAACATTGATACAGTAATTCATTCGGCGGCTTTGGTTAAACATTTTGGTGAGTATCAAGATTTTCAGCGAATTAATATTGCCGGTACTCAAAATATCTGTCAATTTAGCAAAGGTAAGTTCTTAACCCATATTTCTACTACCAGTGTTTCCGGTGATTATTGCGAACAAAACCGAGGGTTGAAGTTTGATGAAAGTTGTTTCGATATTGGTCAGCAGTTTGATGGTAATTATTATGTCCAGTCAAAATTTGAAGCCGAAAAAGTAATAATTCGACATTTTAATGAAGGATTTGATGGTACAATTATTAGGGTGGGGAATTTAACAGGCAGGCATTTGGACGGGATCTTTCAGCTGAATATAGCTGAAAATAAGTTTTATCAAATCTTAAAAACAATTATCAGCTTATCTGTTGTTCCGGAATCATTATTAGCAACAGAATTAGAGTTTACTCCGGTTGATTTATGCAGTAAAGCGATTGTGAAGATTATCAAGCGCCAGGATTGCAGTAACCGGACCTACCACCTTTTTAATCATAACTTCATTAAAATGTCAGAATTTATTTCTATTTTGAAAGAATTGGGCTACAAACTTACAGTGGTCAATGATCAGCATTTTTATAAACAGGTACAGGCATTGAGTGCTAACAAAGATGATCGCGATGTTCTTTTTGGAATAATAACAGATTTAAATCAAGGGAAATTGTGTTACGATTCTTATGTAAAGGTTGATTCGCAAATTACGGTTAATTACCTTAACAGATTGAGGTTTAATTGGCCAACGATTGATGTTGATTATATTAAAAAAGTTTTTGAACATATGGAAGCAGTGCAATTTATTAAAAAGGGAATCAGTAACTTTAACAATATGGGGGGTTAAGTGTGAATAGTGAATTTTTAAGATTGTTTATAATCGAAGACCAGGCTAACTGGCAGAATATGATCACCAAGCATTTAAATGAGGCGGCGGATTTTTTGGTGGTCGGGATTGCAGAAACCGTTGAACAAGCAATTAAGATGGGGAAAATATTGGATTATGATTTTGCGATTATTGATTTGCAATTGGACCTGACTGAAGAAGATGGGTTTGAAGTATTCAAAGAATTAAAGAAATATAAGGATTTTCAACCGATTTTTCTAACCAGCAATCAGTCTCCAAGTACAGTATACAATTCATTTTTATATGGAGGGTACTCCTACATTCCCAAAAACTATATCAGTGTGTTGCCCCAGACAATACGGTTTTTGAAAGATAATCCAGTACCAAGCCTGATTACGAATGCGGTGCACAGTAAATTGAAGGAGTTTCAGTTATCGGACCTGACTGCAGCGGAGAAGGTTGTCTTTGATGAATTAAAACAAGGGTTAAAACCGAAAGAGATCTCCGAGAAGCTTAATATTTCTCTTTATACAGTGCGCTCGCATATTAAAAATGTCCTGAAGAAATTGGGCCTGAAGAACTATCAGGAAGCGTTAAGAAAACTGTATTATGAAGATGAGGTCGTTGTCCGTCCCAAGGAGCTGAAGAATTCGTAAGTCCTGGATAAAGATAGCAAATATGGAATTTTTTTCATTATATTTTATTATTAGAATAAAATTAGGTATATTTTTATACCTAATTTTTATTTGGCAATCAAAAAAATGGGTATAAAGCATACCTAAAATTTGGCTGATGCAAAAAAATGGTTATTATTTTTAATAATGGTTAAACTTGAGAAAATCAATTACAATTAAGGTAAACAAAGAGATAAAAATTTGAAGGTGATCTGGTTGTTGGAACAATTACTGTTGTTTGTTTGGATGACAAAGACCAATCCGGAATTTCAGTTAATAATTTTGCTGTTTTTTGGAGTAACTTTTGTGATTGCTGGTTTTGGTTGTTACTATATCTTTAAAGCAATTTATGATCGGTATTTGCATCAGCAACTGATGATGTGTGAAATAAAACATAGCGTGCGATTGATTGAGACATTATACAGTGAACGGCATGAATATCAAAATAGTTTGCAGGTTATGAAAAATATGGCTGCTATCGGAGCAACTAAAGAATTAGAGTTATACATGGCAAATATGATTAAAAAGATAATGAACACCAGTGGCTACACCCGGATTAAGGATCCGGTTTTGACTGCCGCAATCATGGCCTATCAGGCTAAAGCAAAAGAGTATAATATTTTAGTGAATGTTAATTGTACCACTGGTCTGAATAATTTTGTTGAACGGGCAGTTAAGATTGGAGCAGTCTTTAATCGCTGTATGGATTTGTTGTTGGAAAATATGACTACTGTCAAAGGAAGTGGCGACGAAATTCAAATTGATATTCAAGAAGAACAGGGTTGTTACATATTTGATTTTAAAACAGCAGGAGAAGTTGTCTTTACAAATATTAAAAATTTAATAGATGCAAAGACAACTGATAAAGCTGAAATGTTAAATAAAATCGCTGCTTTAGAGACGGAGATCAAGGAGTTAAAAGGGAGTTTTTATCCGGTGATTTATAATGAACGGATTTTAAGATTGAAGTTGGTCATTGAGAAATGAAGATTAATCGTCACAAAGCGGATTAATGAGCAGGTTTAATCCGGTTATGATTAACACTGTTAAGAAAGCATTCCCAAAGCCGTCTACTTTTAAACCGGGTAATAAGAAGTCGGTGATCAGGATCATCCAAGTGTTAACGATCAATGTAAATATTCCCAGTGTCAGTATGTTGATTGGTAAAGTCAGTAACAATAAAATCGGACGTAATAGCAGATTAACCAATCCGAGGATAACTCCGGCGAACAGGCCGGCTTCAAATGACTTGAGGCTGATTCCCGGAATATAGGTAGCGGCAATGTAAAAACCAACAATATTTATTAGCCATCTTAGAAACTGTTTACGCATTTTTAGCCTCTTTCAAATTAATTTAATCGCAATTTTAAGCTCGTCTACTTCAATATCAGCTATTTCCAATTTTCCATAATTGCACATAGTATCAATTAACTCTTTTATAATATTAATTATTGCAATGATTTTTTCATGGAAGAAAAAGTTTTTACCATTATTTCTCTCTGGACTTAGCAGTGCGATAACGTTAATCAAACTAGCAGTTGCTTCCAGGAGGTCTTTAAAAACAAATAGTGTAACAGGAAACGGAATCATTATACCATTCTTCAATTTAAGCTGGATCAACATCCAATTACTGCGTCGGTTAATCAACATATACTTCTACCTTAATCCTTCCGTCGGTTTCGTCGTCAACTTCTAAATCAACCAGTTTTTCATCTAAAAGTCCTTGGTCGATCAAGGTGACAATCTCATTAATGTCGATTTTTGAGAGATCAATCCCTTTTTTCTCCATCTCTTTACGTGCTTCTTCCGGAATAAAACCAATACTTAATGAGGCAAATTTTGAAGCTACTTTTACCAGGCTTAAGGGTAAGTTGACATTGATTTTTTTAACTTTGTCACCTGTTACTCTCACTCGTAAAAATCTTTGTCCGGAAGGAGTGACTGATTGCGAATTGACCTTTTCTGCACCTTCGGACAAAGCGCTTAAGAGTTCAAAACCTTCCGTGGCAGTAATCTTTTTCTCCTCAATCATCTGTAGAATCTTTAATCTTTCTTCACTCATCAGGATTCCTCCTTAATAGTTTATCGCTTTCGTAATTGTTTCAGAGCTTCTTGGGGTGTAATTTCGCCGTTTTCTAATGCGGTTAGGATATTAAGGCGACTGTTTGCCAGGTCGTCTGATTGTTCAACCTGAAAACCTAAAGCTTCAATAACATTATCGAGTCGATTGCGGACGGTTGGATA
>JAKPCT010000200.1 GCA_029553165.1 Bacillota bacterium | reverse complement strand
CATCAAATGCTGTAATTTCAATTTTCATCAGCGTTAAAAGTGCGGTTTCAATCGCAGCAACTAAAACGGCTTTTGGCATTCCTGTTGGATCAATACCTGCATAAGGCGCAAAAATCCTTAATTGTTCGACGGGCAACATATCCCAAAGGGATAAGGTATCTGAACCCGAAACAACAGTATAACCCTTGTTCTGAAACCAACCAATGGTATTAGTATTGGCATCAGGAACAGCTGCTGCACCATTAAAAAAATCAACCCCATAATCGCAACTATGGGATTCATTAGGTGAATATATCCTTGCCATGATTCATTCTCCTTCCATTACTGAACTTTAATTTTACGCAATACGCCTGCCGCCTTCGTTGCTTTAAGTGCAACAGCAGCAACCATTTCCACTTCACCCTTTTTAACTGCTCCAGCGGTTTTAAAGTCTGGTAACCAAGATTGAACGGGAGGAACACCAGCCATAGAAACAGCATGGAATCCATCTAAACCTAATCTTGCCACAAAAAGAGAAGTTTCCCCGGTAGTAGAATCAATAGAAACAACCGGATTATTGGAACCGGCTTTAGTTCCAAGATCAACCAATGGAATATTCCCATATTGTTCAATCTGTTGTCCAAAATTATTTTTGGTAATTTGATACATCCCGGCACGTCTAGCAATTGCTCGAAGTTTAGCGATCATTTTGGTGTTACCACCAATAAAACTCGGCGTACCATCTAAACCCAATAAAAATTCATCTAAAATATCAAGAAATTCTTGCCAATTATCTGTTACTTTTGTAGAAGTAGAAAGATCAATTGCTGAACTTGGAATATATTCTGTGGAAGAACCGGTAAGTGCTTTTTCAAGTCCATCAAATGCATTTGGATTTACCCCCGAATCACCATTAATTACCGTATCATTAAACAATGCCGCCGCTGCTTTAATTTTTTGTTGCATCTGTAAAGTTACTTCATCAACAATACCACCCATATTAGAAATTACCCGGTCAATTTCAAACGCCCCGCCAAACACTTTAAGATCAACGGTATAACGTTGCTTTTGTACTTCTTGCGGTTGATATTCCTGATTCACTGCCCGGAATGCCGCAGTCGGTTGGGTGATTAATCGAGTGTAGCCATAAGTAAGAGTTGCGCCGCCCCCAGTGGGAGAAACACAATCATCAAAGGTTAAGTTATTGAAAAGAAAACTACTTTTCGCAAACTCATCAATGACCCCCGCTTGTAAATCATCTTGTACATTTAATTTTGCTTGAGCTAATGTAACAGACATTATAAAATACCACCTTTCATAATTTTATTCTTTAGATTTAAAATGTGCTTTTATCGCATCTGCTAAAGTTTTTTGTTGTTCATTTCCTGGTGTTTTATCACTTTTTTCACTCGGCGCGATGCCTTTAAAATTAGGTTTTTCATCGGTCTTAGCGTCGAACAAGAATTTGGAATCTTCACCTTCAGTTAATTTTTTAATTTGATCCTCTAGTCCAATTACTGCTTCACCATCCAACTTGATTTTTTCTAAATCTAATAACGCTTTAACCGCTTTTATGTTTTTGGCTTTTGCCCCAATCAACGCTTTCTCTACCGCATTATCAAGCTGAATCTGCTTCAGTTCAGCATCATATTTTTCTTTTGCAGCTTTATTTTCATTTTGCAGCTTTTCAATTTCTGCTTTTAATCCTTCAGCATCAATTTTCTTCAATGCTTCAAGCTGTTCATCCCTGGTTTTAATATCCTTTTCAAGCTGCTTTTT
>JAKPCT010000175.1 GCA_029553165.1 Bacillota bacterium | reverse complement strand
AAGCCAATAAAACCTGCGGTGCCGGTGAGAAGGAGTTTCATGTGTTTAAGGATAAAGGATAAAGGATAAAGGATAAAGGATAAAGGATAAAGGATAAAGGATAAAGGTTAAAGGTTAAAGGTTAAAGGATAAAGGATAAAGGGTAAAGGGTAAAGGGTAAAGGGTAAAGATATAAAAAGAAAGATGTTAATTATTATGGTTTTAGAACGATATTTATGATTAAATTAAAAAAGTTCAGAAATTTCGTGGTTTGGATGTTTTGGAATAGATTGATCCTAATATTTTCATTAGTTCTACCGATTCGTTTTCAATCTTATTCCATTGACTATTATTATCATCGATACTAATAATTAATCGAATCCAATAATTTGCTTCTCGTATTTCCTTCAAGGCTATACCAATTTTATTTGAAAAATCATTTCTTGAAACGCCTGCCTGCGCTTCCTCATAATTTGCTGCAGATGATGTGGCAGATTTTATTAACTGACTTATGATGATTCTATATTCACGTGTTTCCGGTAACTTTCTACTTTCTTTTATTACATTTATAGAAAATTCAAAAAGCCTACTTTGTAAATTAATGTAAACCTCATTTCCATCCTCAACAAAATCCATATCCAATAGGCAAAAGAATTATCGCTAAATTATATTATTATCTTTTTTAACCTTTAACCTTTATCCTTTATCCTTTATCCTTTATCCTTTTTAATAACTTTTCCCAATTGCCTTAACCTTAAAGCCAATCTCCATTAACTTTTTGTGATCGAGTATGTTGCGGCCATCGAAGATGAATGCAGGCTTCATCATGCCATCATAAATCCCTTTCCAGTCGTAGGTTTTAAACTCGTCCCACTCGGTTATGATGGCAATGGCGTGGGCATTCTTACAGGCTTCATAAGGATCGGCGGTTACAGTAAGATGTTTACGGTTATCTTCCGGGGAACGGGTTCCGAGGTAATCCAGATCGGCATACATGCTTTTAGCAGGTACCTTGGGATCGTAGACCCAAATATTAGCCATGTCGTTTAACAGATGATCGGCCACGTAAATAGCTGCGCTCTCGCGGGTATCGTTGGTATCCTTCTTAAAGGCCCAGCCTAACATGGCAATCTTTTTGCCGCTAACGGTGTTGAATAGTGTGTGTATTATATTCTGCGCAAACCGACGTTTCTGGTAATCGTTAAGTGCTATTACCTGTTCCCAGTAGCGGGCAACCTCGGGTAAACCAAAGAATTCGCAAAGGTAAACCAGGTTTAGAATATCCTTTTGGAAGCAGGAACCTCCAAAGCCAACAGATGCTTTAAGGAATTTAGAACCAATGCGGGAATCGGTGCCAATAGCATATGCAACCTCATCCACATCGGCTCCGGTTGCTTCGCAAAGCGCAGATATGCTGTTGATTGATGATATGCGTTGTGCCAGAAAAGCGTTTGCGGTAAGCTTAGAGAGTTCCGACGACCAGAGTCGAGTTTGGATTATGCGCTCGCGGGGCACCCAGCTCGCGTAAACCTGGGTTAACGCCTCAATTGCGGCTAACCCTTCAGGGGTTTGATCGCCACCAATTAAAACACGATCGGGCTCAAGCAAATCCTTTATAGCAGTACCTTCTGCCAAGAACTCCGGGTTTGAGAGCACCTGAAAGCGTGCCTTATTACCCGTTTCGGAAAGAATAGTTTTAATTGCCTGGGCTGTACGTACTGGTAGTGTTGACTTTTCAACCACAATCTTATCGGTTGTAGCCACCTCGGCAATTTGTCGGGCACAAAGCTCAACATACCGCAAATCGGCGGCTCTGCCCTTGCCTAACCCATAGGTTTTGGTAGGAGTGTTTACGCTAATGAATATCATATCGGCCTCACGGATTCCTTTTTCGATGTCGGTGTCGAAGAAAAGGTTACGACCGCGTGCCTGCTTAACCACCTCCAGCAAACCGGGCTCATAAACTGGCAACTCATCGGTATTCCATGCTGCTATGCGTTCAGCATTGATATCAACAACGTTAACTTTAACATTGGGGTTCTTCAGGGCTATAACAGCCATTGTGGGACCGCCCACATAACCAGCGCCAATGCAGCAGATGTTTTTTACCATAGCTTAAGGATAAAGGTTAAAGGTTAAAGGATAAAGGATAAAGGATAAAGGTTAAAGGATAAAGGTTAAAGGATAAAGGATAAAGATTTAAGATTTAAGATTTAAGATTCAAGACTTATGATTAAAAAAATGATGTGAAGAGATGTAAAGGATTATAGTATATAACTTTTAACAGTTCACGTTTAACGGTTCACGTTTAACGACTTTACAGCTTCGCCCAGTCAGTCACACCCAAGGGGGATGACCTACCAGGAATTATTCCACGAAAATAATATAAATAAGGGAAACAAGACCATAAAAAAAGTCACTAAATATAAACAAA
>JAKPCT010000147.1 GCA_029553165.1 Bacillota bacterium | reverse complement strand
ACTCCAATCTGGCGATATCGCCTTTAGGGCTTACGGCAGGGTTCATGCACTATTACAGGCTGAGAGGATTGTGCTTAATGTGCTTCAGCGTATGAGCGGTGTTGCTACCCAAACCCGGGAGTATGTTAAACTTTGCGAGGGCACAAAAGCTAAAGTGCTCGATACCCGCAAAACTACTCCCGGTATGCGTGTTCTCGATAAAATGGCCGTTGCCATTGGTGGCGGCTTGAATCACAGAATGGGACTTTTTGATATGATTATGCTTAAGGATAACCACATTGACTTTGCAGGAGGAATTCAGGAGGCAATTCGTATGGCAAGCGAATATCTTGCCAAAACCGGCCGAAACCTCGATATTGAGGTTGAAACCCGCAGTTTAAAGGATGTGGAAACCGTTTTACGTGTAGGCGGCGTTCGGCGCATCATGCTCGATAATTTTACGGTTGCCGATACCCGCAAGGCTGTTGAGCTGATTAATGGCCGTTTCGAAACGGAATCGTCGGGAGGGATAAACCTCAGCACCATACGCGACTACGCCCTTTGCGGTGTCGATTACATATCGGTTGGGGCTATTACCCATCAAATCAAAAGCATCGATATGAATCTAAAGAAAATTGATTAAGGAATGGTAAAGCCTTTCAGGAAATATAAGGCATCCATAAAGCGCTTTAAAAGCGCAGCAGCTTTGTTCCGTCGAAGGTTAAAATATTTTACCGTGCCAAGCCTCCATGGGGTTCCTGTTATTGATGTTGTTCGATATTTTTTCCGGGGAATTGTAAACGGTGCCATTACTACCAGGGCTTCAGCCGTTGCGTTTAGCTTTTTTCTGGCAACAGTTCCCCTGCTAATCTTTATCTTTACGCTTATTCCATACCTCCCGCTCGAAAATTTTCAGTTTCAGCTGCTACAGCTTGCTAAGGGGATCATGCCAACCTATGCCTACCAAACGGTTGAGGCAACATTGGTGGAAGTGGTAACCACAAAAAGTTCCGGGTTGCTTTCGTTTGGTTTTCTTGCGGCAATATTTTTCAGCCACAATGGCGTAAGCGCCCTTATCGATGCGTTCAATGCTACGTACCATACTATTGAAACCCGTAACTTTATTGAGCAGCACCTAATAGCTTTGCTATTAACTTTTCTACTGCCTTTAATTGTTGCGTTAGGCAATGTATTGCTTTTTTTTGGAGAGTATCTATTGAACATTTTGGGCAACTGGGGTGTTTTGCATTTATCGTCAATTTCGTTTATTGCTATGATTATTAAGTGGTTGCTTGCCATGCTGGTTTTCTTTATTGGGATTTCGCTGGTTTACTACCTTGCCCCATCGCGCAGGGAAAAGTTTAGCTTTTTCTCCCCGGGAGCCATACTTGCAACCATTCTGATTATTCTTACCTCTTTTGCCTTTTCTTACTACGTAAATTACTTTGGGCAGTATAATAAGTTCTATGGCTCGCTTGGCGGTTTGATAGCCTTTCAGCTATGGCTCTACTTCAACGCCTTTGGTTTGATTCTGGGGTTTGACCTGAATGCCAGTATCCGCAGCGCCATTAATGGTCGTAGGCAACGAATCGACATACAGATGGGTTAATAATAAATATTGATGCCATGAGCCCCAAAGACCTTAATGCGTTAAGACATGAGTATTCCTTGAAATCGCTCAACGAGAATGAGGTTAAACATTCGCCTATTGATCAGTTCGACCTGTGGCTGAACGAGGCCATTAGTTCCGGAATACTTGAACCCAATGCCATGATCCTTGCAACATCAACCTTCGATGGCAAGCCATCGGCCAGAGTGGTTTTGCTAAAGCACTACGATGAGAAAGGGCTATCGTTTTTCACTAATTACGAAAGCCGAAAGGCTAAAAATATACTCCAAAACCCTTATGGCGCACTTGTTTTTTTCTGGCCTGATTTGGAGCGACAGGTAAGGATTGAGGGTAAAATACATAAGGCAACCGATGCCGAAAGCGACAGGTATTTTAAGACACGACCCGAGGCCAGTAAAATTGGAGCTTGGGCTTCGCCTCAGAGCACAGTGATTCCCAACCGCAAGTACCTGGAACGCTTAATGGCCGATTTTGAGGAAGAATTTAAAGGGAAAACCGTAAAACGCCCACCCAACTGGGGTGGATACACTCTAGTACCTACACTTTTTGAATTC
>JAKPCT010000142.1 GCA_029553165.1 Bacillota bacterium | reverse complement strand
CGAATGGTGTTGTTTGTGGATAAGTTGCTTGATTGATTAAAGGTGTTTTTAGCGGGCCGTTCCTCGCTTTTGCGAGGAACGGCCCGCTTTGCGCTTTCCTTGGAAGTGCTTGACAAAGGAGAAAAGAGGGAGTATAATAGGAGTAGATCTTTAATAATGAAATAAGGATCTGCGTGTCTCGGGTTTTGCCGAAAGGCGAAACAAATCCAAACGAGACGGCAGAGGAGGTGCGTCATGAAAAAGAAAAGATTTCTTCTGTTTTTGATTGTATTTTTGCTGGGATTTTCGCTGGCTTGGGCTGGCGATAATCCAAAAGAAAAGAAAGTTTATTTCAGGTTCAGCGTGGGATACGGACTCCCGTTGGGTACTAATTCGGTTAGGCCGAGTTGGGATTTAGGCATTAGAACAGTTTATCTTGGTCAAAAAGAATATTCTTATCCTCTAGATCCTCTTGATGAAGTTTGGTTTTGTGAAAGATGGTTTCAAGAGAGACCTCAAATGGCTCCCGCTCCCAATGATTATTATTGGTTTCGGTTGAACGGTGAAGTTCCTCAATTCTATTTCAAATCGGGTGATAGAACAGTTTATAACGGTTATTCCAGAAGTGACTACAAGAATGTTATTCCGCAAATTAATTTAGGTATTGATTTTCGTATTACGAAAGGTGTTTTTTTTACGGTTGATGTTTTCGCACGACAGGATCAGTTAAAGGTTCAAGAAGAGGGGTACATTCTATATGTCAAACAAGTGTGGGGACCATATTATGGACTGCCCGGTCCTGATGGACACTATCAGGATACTGATTGGTATCTTGATACCGTGATGGAACATCCAACAGTTAATATGACAATGAATTTCTGGAATTTTGGTATTACTCCATCTCTGAAATTTGAAATTCCTATTTCCAGAAACTTCTCGGTTTTCCCAAGAGTTGGTGTGGCACTGTTTATGAGTAAAGCTAAAGTTCAATCTGATTGGACGCTCAATTTCTTGTACCCCTATGATTACGTATTTATGTACCAACAGAAGCCGAATTATTTTGGCGATACATCCTGGCAGACTAAACAAAACAAAACAGAATTTGGTGTTGCCCCGGTAGTAGGATTAGACTTTGGAAAGAGCCTATTTATTAGCGTAGAATTACAGTTGGGTACTGGAAAGAATTTCTCGGTTCTCGATGAAGAAGAACATCCATATAAAGGATTATTACTCTACAATAACAATTCTTATAAAATGAAATTTCCTGATGTTGATCCTAGTTATGAATCTTCTCGTCATAAAAACTATGGGACTCCAGCACTGAATGATTTTGTTCATTTGAACAAGGTGAAATTACTGAAGGTCTCTGCAGGATTTAGATTTTAATGATTTATTTTTAAATAAAATAAAGGACTGCTTTTAGCGGTCCTTTTTTATTTGTGGATAAGTTGCTTGATTGGTTATTTTTTTGTATAATACCATTGAAGTCGGTTTTAGTCCTTGTTTTATGCCTAAAACAAAATCTTTTATTTTTATCTCTATTTTATCTTTTGTCGCTATTTTTGCTTTATTATCTTTTTTAAGTCGGAGTACTTTAGCCATTGAAAGTTATGGTGATGAAGAAACTTGTTTAAGTAAAGGCTGTGATTGGGATGATGTTAATAATCGTTGTGTTTGTCCGATTGTTTCGCCAACGCGAACGCCAACTGCAACGCCAAGTGGAACCAGGACGCCAGCGCCAACTTTTACTTTACCGCCTGAAACAATGACGCCTTTCCCAACTCCGACTCCGACGCCGAGCTCTAATTTATCTCAATGGTGCCAAGATTCGTATTGCGGCGGTTGTAACCAAAGCGAATGTATCAGTACGGCTTTATTGCCTCAAATTAATCTGCCCATTAATGAAGTTTGCGAATGGCGGGATAATTTTTGTTATACGCAGATGATGAGTAGCGATAAGATACCAATATTGTCATCGAGAGGCCTAGAAAAGTATACTCGTCCCATTGCTGCCAGAGCCAACTCCGACCAGTCGCAATATTTCTGGAATAATAATTACAGCGTTCAAAGGGATAGGGCATGGATTTTGGCGCCATCGCAAGTGGTGACATTTACCGAAACCGGACCGAAGGAATATTTATGTACCAATCCGCAAACACCGCATGAAACAACT
>JAKPCT010000141.1 GCA_029553165.1 Bacillota bacterium | reverse complement strand
CGTAACGCCAATAAATCTCTGGCATTTGCAGAATTACTCGATAATTTACTCAAGATCCGTTGCAAGTCATAAGTTTTCTTCAAAGACTCCCTTAATGTCTCCCTAACTTCGAGACTATGGGTAAGATCCGCAATTGCCGCCTGCCGTTCATTGATAGCATCCAAATTAGTCAATGGTTGTTCGATCCAGTTTCGTAACTTACGGCTCCCCATTGCCGTAACGGTCAAATCCAAAACTCCAAGCAGACTTCCTTGAATTTCATTGCTGCGCGCAGTTCGGGTTAACTCCAAATTACGTCTGGTTGCAGGATCTAATGCCATAAAATCGCCAATCTGGTAAGTATTAATCTTTCTTAAATGTAATAAACTGTTCTTCTGGGTCTCCTGTAAATATTGGAGGATCGCACCGGCCGCTATTGTCGCGGCTTCCATTCCTTCCAACCCAAATGAATGCAGATTACTTAATTTGAAATGTTCTTTCAAACACTCATAAGCGTTGTCATAATGAAAAAAATGTTCCTCACCGATTGATACGGTACTCTGCTCGAATGAAAGAACCGCACTGAGCTCTTTTTCAACTGCCGCGGCCAGATAGATCTCCGCAGGCCGGATTCTAATTATTTCTGCTGATAGCAGTGGCAATTGATTCTTCCCAATCTGAGTGGCACGAAATTCACTAGTTGAAATATCAACGTGTGCCAATCCCAAAGACTGATTGGTTGATGTTATTGCCAACAGATAATTATTGGTTTTTTCGTTTAATAACTGTTCTTCAATAACTGTACCCGGAGTTATTACCCGGACTACTTCCCGCTTAACGATTCCTTTTACTGCTTTCGGGTCTTCCACTTGCTCACAGATTGCTACTTTATGACCTTTACTCAATAATTTTGACAAATATCCGGAGACTGAATGGAAGGGGACTCCACACATTGGAATCCGTTCCTCTCCAGAATCCCTACCGGTTAAAACAATCTCCAGATCCCGGGAAGCAATAATCGCATCTTCAAAGAACATTTCATAGAAATCACCTAAACGAAAGAACAAAATACAATCCTGGTACTGTTTTTTGATCTCCAAGTATTGCTCAATCATCGGTGTTTTTTT
>JAKPCT010000093.1 GCA_029553165.1 Bacillota bacterium | reverse complement strand
AAAAGTTAATATATTATAATTAAAAACAAATTTCAATTACTAAAAACCTATGATGGGGAGAGTACTTGTTATTCTGAGACTCAAGAGAGCTGGGTCAGGTGCAAGCCAGTGTCAATGGTAATAAGGAAGATCACCCCGGAGTAGCGTCCTGAAAGAGATTATATTTCGAAGTAGGCGGCGCCGGTCAATCACCGTTATCGATCTTGAGTAAAGTTTGCCATTATAGCTATTGATAATGGTTAACTTTAAGCTGGGTGGTACCACGGGTATGAATCTATAACTCGTCCCTTCACTGGGGCGAGTTTTTATTTTTAGATTTTTATTTTGAATTATTATATAAAACGGAGGATTAAGTAAGGATGGATTATAACAAGACCTTAAATTTACCCCAAACTGACTTTCCAATGAAAGCCAATTTACCGCAACGGGAACCTGAAATCCAGCAAAAATGGGAAGCCAACAAACTTTATCATCGGGTTCAAGAGCAGGCGAAACAAGCCGGCCGCCCCAAATTTATCCTTCATGACGGACCACCATATGCCAACGGCCACATTCATATCGGTACAGCGTTAAATAAGATCCTCAAAGATATTGTGGTTAAGTTTAAAACGATGGAAGGTTACTACGTGCCGTATGTACCAGGCTGGGACACTCACGGCTTGCCAATTGAACAGCAGGTTATTAAAGAAACCAAATTAAACCGTAACGAATTATCAGTAGTTGACTTCCGAAAACGCTGTGAAGAATATGCTTTAAAATTCTTTGAGATCCAACGTGATGAGTTTAAAAAGTTAGGAGTCGGAGGTTACTGGGAAGATCCCTATTTAACTCTCGCTCCCAAGTATGAAGCGAAACAGATCGAGATCTTTGGTGAAATGGCACAGAAAGGTTATATTTATAAAGGATTGAAGCCGGTTTATTGGTGTTCAACCTGTGAAACCGCCTTAGCCGAAGCCGAGATCGATTATGCTGATAAAACTTCATTCTCAATCTATGTCAAATTTGCCGTAGTTGACGGTAAAGGAGTGCTCCCAACCGAAGACACTTTCGTTGTAATCTGGACCACAACCCCCTGGACGTTACCGGCAAACCTGGCTATTTCCGTAAATCCTGACTTTGTCTATAATCTAATTCAGGTTGGTAACGAAAAATATTTAATCGCCCGTGAATTGGTTGAGCGTTTTGCCCAGGAAACCGGGATTGATGATTACCAAATCGTAGCGGAGATTGAGGGTGACAAATTAGAAGGCATCAAAACCCAGCATCCGTTTATGGGCTGGGAGTCACCACTACTGCTTGGCGATCACGTCACTTTAGAACAGGGTACCGGTTGTGTTCATACCGCACCAGGACATGGCGCCGAAGACTATCAGATTGGTCTTAAATATGGGCTGCCGGCATTTGCACCGGTAACTCCGCAAGGAAGATTCTCGCCTGAAGCCGGGAAATATGCCGGAATCAAGCTGAACGAAGGCAATCAAATTATTATTGATGACTTGAAAGCATCCGGACACCTGGTCGGTTCCGGTGAGATCGTCCACCAGTATCCTCACTGCTGGCGTTGTAAACATCCTGTCATCTTCAGAGCGACCGAACAATGGTTTGCCTCAGTTGAAGGCTTCCGCAAAGAAGCTTTGGAAGCGATTAAAAACGTCCAATGGATTCCTGCCTGGGGTGAAGGGCGAATTCATAACATGGTAGCCGACCGTTCCGACTGGTGTATTTCAAGACAACGCACCTGGGGTGTGCCGATTCCGATCTTATACTGTGAAGACTGTGGTAAAGAACTGATCAACAAAGAAATCATTGCCAAAGTAGCGGCAATCTTCGCTGAAGAAGGTTCCAGCGCCTGGTGGGTCCGCGATGCAGCAGACTTCCTGCCAGAGGATACGGTTTGTCCGGAGTGCGGTGGCAGTAAGTTCCGGAAAGAAACGGATATTATGGACGTCTGGTTTGACTCCGGTTCCAGCCATGCGGCAGTACTGGAAGTATGGCCTGAACTGGAATGGCCGGCTGACCTCTATCTTGAAGGCAGCGATCAACATCGTGGCTGGTTCCAGTCATCTTTATTAACTGGAGTGGCAGCCAGAGGGCGGGCTCCTTTTAAAGCGGTTTTAACCCATGGTTATGTAGTTGACGCCGATGGCCGTAAAATGTCAAAGTCACTCGGTAACGTAATTGCACCTGAAATGGTGATTAAGGAATTTGGGGTTGATATTCTCCGCCTGTGGGTAGCCTCATCCGATTATCAGGCTGACATCCGGATCTCCAAAGATATCTTAAAACAACTGGCTGAAGTTTATCGCCGGATCCGTAATACTTGTCGTTTCCTATTAGGAAATCTAAACGACTTCAATCCTGATACTGACGCTGTGCCTTATGAAAATTTAACCGAATTAGACCGTTGGGCATTATTACGTTTAGAAAAATTGGTCCGTAAAGTAATTGATGCTTATCAAAAATATGAGTTTCACATCCAGCATCATGCGATTCATAATTTCTGCACCATTGATCTAAGTTCACTTTATTTGGATATTATTAAAGATCGGCTCTATACTTCGGCAACCAATGATCCGGGGCGCAGGGCTGCTCAAACTGTCCTGTATCAAATTTTAGTCAAATTGACGAAGCTGATCGCGCCAGTTTTATCGCACACCGCCGAAGAAATCTGGACCTATCTGCCTTATAAGAAAGAGACCAGTGTTCATGAAACACTGATGCCGGAATTTAATGATCAATATTTAAATCCTGAATTAGAAAAAACCTGGGATGAATTCTTAACAGTTCGCCAGGATGTTTCTAAAGCATTAGAGCTCGCCCGTGCCCAAAAAGTTATCGGCAGTTCACTGGAAGCAAAAGTTATCCTTTATATTCCAGCCGGATTAGAAAAATTGATGCAACATTTTGCGGCTGATCTGCCAACACTATTTATTGTTTCTCAAGTTGAAGTACAAAACGAGGCTAATGCGCCGGAAACAGCATACTCCAGTGAATCAGTCCCTGGTTTGAGAGCCCAAGTTGAAAAGGCGAGCGGGGCAAAGTGTGAACGTTGCTGGAACTATCATACCAGTGTCAGTCAGGATGCCGAACATCCAACCCTTTGCCATCGCTGTGCCTCTGTTGTTAAATCACTTTAATTATTATGCCGATAAATTAAAGTACAAAGTATAGTCATCGGGTGATGTTGGCAGAGTGAGTACAATACTCTAACCAACATCGCCATCTTTAATCTAAGCTAATCTCCGGTAATGTATTGTGGAGGTGTGGCCAATGAGTTTAAATTGCACGATTCACCCAATTGATCCCCGGCTGATAAATGCATTGATGGCTGCTATTAAAGGGAGCAGTACTGACTGGAGTTTTCTGAAACGTCTCTGGAACAAAAAACAATTGATTGATAGGGTTAATCAACCATTTAAAGAGGGTTTGGCGGAACTTCTAAACGATAATCCGGAATTTGACATTCAGATTCATCTTTGGGGCCGGCCTTTTTTTATTGTCGATTCCCATCCGAAGCAAATTGTTAACCGAATTGATCACTTATACTCCCTAAATAACGAACGCCAAATCAAACAATTTTTTTAGAAGAATTAAAAAAACTATCTGAAACTGCTTATCAAAAACGCCAACAGGTTAATTTAATCTCACCACCAAAAATAGCTTTAGGTTTGGAAACAACATTACAAGAACTAAAGCAACTCTACAAACAAAAACAGTTCAAGGAACTTGGGGTCGAATACGGATTTGTTTTAGCACAAATTGCCGCTGCAGCTTATCCTTATTGGTATATGAACGGCCAAGGGCTAACCTTTATTGCGGACTTGGAACTGCCACATTTAACCGGTGAACCGGAAGGCCTTGCGACCGCCTCAAATTTATTAACTGAGATTGCTGATTATATTCCACAACGATTGACTAAGAGTTTATCAAGTGGAATCTATCTTAATCAACATGAGGTCCGCGAATTACTGAAGATAATTGAGTTGGACGCTTCCTATTGCAAGCATGTTATGGCTCAGAAACAATTTTCATCCACCAGTGCCGACAGTTTTCTGATGAAGCTTACCGAAGCGCTGGAATATGCCGCCTCACACAATTACGGAATTATTGAAGCATCAGATGTGTTTGATAAAGAAACCAAACACTATCCTTAAAAGATAACCCTTTTTATTCAAAAAAAACCTGTCTTTTTGAAAGATGGGTTTTTTTATTTCTCTTTACCTTGTTTAACATCAGATTGGAGTGGCTAAACTAATTTAAATTAAAATAATTTAATAAGGTGGTTTTAACAATTCGTCGCAAACAAGCCCAAGCCTTATTTAAAAAAATGTATGAGATTGAAGCTAAATTAGAACGCGCTAATTTCACCGCCTTTATGGAACTGCTGCAAAAACCGACCCGATTAATTTTGCTTAATTTTATCGGTGGTTTGGCGCGTGGCTTTGGAATTGCCATCGGACTAACAATCATCGCCAGTCTGTTCATTGTTTTCCTTACCTATTTAGCAGATCTCAACCTGCCAATAATCGGCCGCTATATTGCCGAGTTAGTTAAAATCGTCAATCAACAATTGAGATTATATTCTTAAACCAACTCACAAACAAAACAAATCAAGATGAAAGGGAAAATCAAAGATGGACAATTTGATTCTTAATGAATTTAAAGAACGGTTAACAGCTGAAAAAAACCGCTTAGAAGAAGAATTACGGCGTTCAGACCGGTTTAACCTGGATGAAAACCTAGCAGGGACAATCGCTGAGTTGTCAAGCTATGATAACCATCCTGCCGACCTTGGCAGTGAAACCTTTGAACGTGAGAAAGATTTGGCACTCTGGAATAATTCCCATGAAATTTTAAACCGCATTAATGATGCTTTGAACCGGATCAATCAAGGTCAATACGGTATCTGTGAGGAATGCGGAGCAGAGATTGCAATTGAAAGATTGAATGCAATTCCCTATACGACAATGTGTATCCACTGTCAGCAAGTAAACGAATCCCATCGCCAAACCAGGGGACGGCCGATTGAAGAAGAAGTTTTGTTCCCGCCCTTCAGTAGAACATTCATCGATGATTCGGACAGTATAATTACCGATGGGGAAGACATCTGGCAAGATGTTGCCAAATATGGAACATCCGAAACCCCTTCCGACTTAAGCGGAGCAGAAGACTATGCTGAGACATTTTATAATGCTGAAGAAAAACATGGCGTTGTCGAAGCAGTTGATGGTATAATTGATGTTGGCTATGATCAAATTCCCCCGGATCCGGTTTGAAGCTACCGGGTGAGAAGGTTTTTCAGTAAATATCTAGAATATATGTCCTTGAGCAATTCAATTATTCAATTAACTCACTAAAACTAAAAATTAAAGGAAATCAATATGGTTTTTCTAATTATCACCACTCTTTTTTGCGTAATTGATCAATTATCCAAATTTTATGCCGAAGCTAGGCTTGTCCCGTTTAAGAGTATTCCGGTCCTCAACGGGTGGTTCTCATTGACTTATGTTAAAAATTATGGAGCTGCCTTTGGGATCTTAAACTCGCAAACCTATTTACTGATTGCAATCTCGCTCGCGGTCTTCGCAGTTGTCTTCCTAAACCGAAAGCAGATTCTGAAATACCCAAAGATCTTTCAGTTTGGGTTAGCGATTGCACTCGGAGGAGCTCTCGGCAATCTGATTGACCGGATCCGGTTAGGTTATGTAATTGACTTTATCCAATTGGATTTTATTAATTGGCCGGTCTTTAACATCGCTGATATCGCGATTGTTGTTGGAGTTGGGATTATTTTTTATGGTATGATCATTGATAATTTAAAGAAAAGAAAACCCAAGCAAATGATGTATGAATAGTTAGCCGACATTACAGGAGGAATAATGAAACCAGTATTATTTGAGTTTCTTGGTTTTGAAGTCCATTCCTATGGTTTATTGTTAGCCGTATCATTTGCCATTGGTATTATTGGAACAAGTATTGCCACCAAAGAACATGGGATTCGATTCTCGACAATCATTGACTT
Organism: Bacillota bacterium; assembly: GCA_029553165.1. GTDB lineage: Bacteria > Bacillota > UBA4882 > UBA8346 > UBA8346 > JAKPCT01. The sequence continues at coordinate 14,835 of JAKPCT010000093.1, read as the reverse complement.
GGGGTTGTGGATTTTATTAGGTTCTGTATTAGGAGCAAGAATAGTTTTTATCCTTACGAAATGGGCGCATTTTATCAAATATCCGGATGAAATCATCAAACTGTCTTCAGATGGCTTATCGTTTCATGGCGGTTTATTAAGTGGTTTTTTAGCCGGATTTTGGTTTTGCTGTTCTCACAAAATCAATCCATGGAAATTAGCTGATCGTGTCAGTCCGTTTATCGCAATCGGTTATTCAATCACCCGAATCGGTTGCTTTTTGGATGGTTGCTGTTATGGTAAGGCATCAGCATTGCCTTGGGCCCTAAGGTGTTCAGTCAATGATTCATTGTTGCGTCATCCAACCCAAATATACTCGTTAACAGGCAGTTTGATTATCTTCTTGATTATTTGGTTATTACGAAACCATAAACAATTTCCGGGATTTCTTTTTTTATTATATATTGGACTGTACTCAATCGTCCGATTCATTGTCGAGTTTTATCGCGAAGGCCCAATAGTTTTACCATGCCTTAATCTTGCCCAGTTATCCTGTATTGTTAGCGCTTTTTTGGCTTTTGGTTTAATTAGGTTAAGGCAACTGAAACTTCGAAAAGGGGTATACGATGCAGTATCAGAGGTTAATCGTTGAAAACGATAACGTTGGAGAAAGATTAGATCGGTTTTTAACAAATGCGGGGGTTTGGCCCTCGCGTTCTTTTGTCCAAAAAATCATTGATGCTCAAGGTGTTACCCGTAACGGGAAACCATTAAAAGCAAGTTATCGTTTGGAATACGGCGATATCATTGAGGTTACCTGGGATGAACCAAAACCTTTGGAAGTAACGGCTGAAGCGATCCCGATTGATATTTTATATGAAGATCAAGATGTAATCGTAGTTAATAAACCGCGTGGGATGGTAGTCCATCCTGCGGCCGGAAATTATGAAAGGACTTTGGTTAATGCGTTACTAAATCATTGTACCGATCTCTCCGGAATCGGCGGAATCATCCGCCCCGGTATCGTTCACCGTTTAGATAAAGATACTTCCGGGGTACTGGTAGTCGCCAAAAACGATCTGGCGCATATTGCTCTGACTAATCAATTAAAAGCCCGTCAGATGAACCGGATTTATCAAACGATCGTCCATGGCCGTCCAAAAGAAAGTGGGAGAATCGAAGGACCAATCGGGCGCCATCCGATTCAAAGAAAAAAGATGGCGGTTGTTGCCAATGGTAAACCGGCAGTCACCAACTATCGAGTGTTAGAATACTTTAAACAGTATTCTTTTTTAGAGGTCAAGCTGGAAACCGGGCGGACTCATCAGATTCGAGTTCATTTAAGCCATATTGGTTACCCGGTAGTCGGAGATCCGGTTTATGGTCGGAAGAAGGAGGTAGTGCCAATTGAAGGGCAGGCATTACATGCAGCTGTTTTAGGATTTATTCATCCCCGGACCGGAGATTATCTGGAATTTCGTACCGAACTACCTTCAGCGGTCCAACAAGCTTTAGAATGGTGCCGTAAACATTAACCCTAAAACATTAAAATAGGTAGAGGTAAACGCATATTGTTTACCCCTACCTATTTCAATGTTTCGAGTAAAAAGGTGTTAAAATATCATTATAGTTAGGTTTGACAGCAAGTAAAGAATAGTTCAATACTCCAGCCGGAACATTGATGCTAACCTGTTCTCCGGGTTTTTTCATCAGTAGCTTCCGTCCTACCGGTGAAAGGAAAGAGACGTTGGTGAATTCTTTGATCCCATTGAACGGAGTAACAATTTTATAGTTGAGAACCTGATTGGTAGTTAAATCACTCAATTCAACGGAACTCCCGATTATTACGCAAGGCAAAGCTTCATCAGTTACCAGATCACCCCCAACTAACTCTTCTAGCTTGATAATATAATTGCGTAATAAATCAGCGATTTCATTCTTTTCCTTTGAAGGATTCGGGTACAGATCTTCAAGGAATTCCTGATAACTTTCTTCAACGTCTACCAAGTGTTTGCTCAAAGCCATCTTTAACTCTACTTGATTCACAATATCACCACCCATACATTTAATGGTAAAAACACTTAAAAAAGCAATGAGACACTCTGTGGTTCTGTACCACAGAATGCCTCTTATTATTAAGATAACACATAAACTAATGATTGTCAATAATGGATGTGGTTACCATTTTATAGTTATTTTTAAATTTAATGTATATCTTCATTAAGCAAAAAATAAAAAAGAGACCCAAGCAACCTCTGAGTCTCTTTTTTGGAGGACTAACTATTGCGGACTGTAGGCCGGACCATATCCAGTAAACCGAGAACTACATGTGCTAATCCAAAACCAAGGATACCAGCTCCCCATTTTTTCTTCAGCGTCATTGCTCCCAAACCAGATACTGTGGCACCCAAACCAGTAACGATCCAGCTAGTAGTGTTTGCCCTTACTTTCAAGGTTAAACGACCTCCTAGAACTATTATTTCTAAATCACGCTTAAGTAAAACATCACTAATATTGGAAATTGATTAACCTTTGATTGCTCCGGCACTCACACCTTTAACAATATACTTTTGCATCATCAGATAAAAGATGACAATCGGTGAGGCTGACAACACCAAAGAAGCCATTGCCAATGAATATTGACGTTTAAAGAGACTGAAAAAACCAAACTGTGCTAACTGTAAGGTTGACTGTTTGGGCAGAATGATCAATGGCAGCAAAAAATCATTCCAGATCCATAACACATCTAAAATTGCTATTGTCGCCGTTAATGGCTTTAAAAGCGGGAAAACAAGATAATAGAAGATCCTGATCCGCGAAGCACCATCAATCGCAGCCGATTCCTCAATCTCAACCGGGATGGTTTTGATAAAGCCATGGTACATAAAGACGGCCATCGGACAGCCAAGACCAATATAAATCGGGATTATTCCCCAGATGTTCTGGAGATTAAATTCCTTGGCAGTCTGCACCAAGGGAATCATAAACGTTTGGAAAGGTACCACCAAAGAGAAGGTGAATAGCAAGTAAATGATCCAACTAAGTTTGGTTTTGGTCCGTGCCAAGATGTATGCTGCCATCGAACTAACTAATATGATTCCTACAGTACTAAAAAACGTAATGATAAAGGTATTGGCCAATACCTTCGGGAAGTTGATTTGATTCCAGGCATTTATATAATTTTGGAAATTCCATGTTTCGGGCAGGGAGATCGGGTTTAAGACAATCTGAGCGTCTGACTTAAACGAGTTTAACAGTACAAATACCGCCGGAAAAATAAAAATGATTGCAAAGACTGCCAGTAATATTTCTAAAATAATCAGTGGTGAGAATCTAAAGGAAGCCGGAATACTGGGGCGGATTTTTGCTTTAAGTTTTGAATATTGGTTGATAATCATAATTCCACTTCCTTTCTTTTCATGAAAAACAGTTGAATACCGGTGACCATCATGATAATCAAGCAGAGAAAGACTGCTTTGGCCGTCGCATAACCATATAAATTATCACGAAAAGCATTATAATAGATATCTAAAACAATTGGTGTTGTGGCATAACCAGGACCACCTTGAGTCAAAGTCATAATAATATCAAACGTCTTCAATGAATTGGCCAAACTGAAAAAGATACAGACCGTAAACGCCGGTAGTAACAGTGGGACCGTAATCTTAACAAACCTTTGCCACCAATTAGCCCCATCAATTGCAGCAACTTCTATAATATGAGCCGGGATCGTCTGTAAGCCAGCCAGATAAATAACCATCAACCAGCCACAACCCTGCCAAACTGTAACCATCAACAATGCATAAGGCGCCAATTGCGGACTGCCCAACCAGACAGCAATTCCCGTAAGTGGCGGTAAGATTAATCTAAAGACAAACGACCAAATAAAGGCGACAATAACCAAACTCAAAACATTGGGGAAGAAGAAGACTGACCGCAGAATGTTTTGCGACCGAATCTTGGTATCCAAAGCGAGTGCAAGCATTAACGCCAACAGATTACTGAAAATCACATTAAAAACCGTAAAAAAGAGGGTGAAACCAACTACCCCGGGAATCAAAGTAGTTTGAAAGTAAGACTCACTTAAAATTTGACGTAGTTGTGTGTCCTCGGTTGCAGTAAGTACGGTTTTCAGATGATAAGTTTGGCCCTTGGAATCCAGCTGATAACAAGTATTCACAAATTTGATCTCCGAAGCGTTCTTTAAATTTTTGAGAAGATAATCTCGAAATTCTTGTTTACTGATTGTTGTTGGCAGATCCTGAAACTCATTATAAAAATACCGCTTTTGAAACCTTGGTAAAAAACGTTCATCACTCCGGAACATCTGGCGGTAATTCTCGAAACCAACAAACTTGATAGCGGAAACTCCTGCTGATTTTAGCAGTTTCTTAATCTGGTTTCTTTCGGAATTAGTCAAGGCCCGGATCTGATTGTTGGACTCAATCCAGTTCTTCAGCCGATAACCGGATCCGTCCTCAGTAAGCACGTAAAACTGCTTTAGATATTGGCGTCCTTGTTTTGATTTGAGTTTTGGCACAATTTCATTTTCAAACTGATCCTGATCTATTGTAAACGGTATTTCAGGGACAATCCCATTCCAATCGGTCAGGGAATAATTGATACCTTGAAGTAATGGCCTGATAAAGAAGAGGGTATAAAGGACAATTGCCGGAAGCAAAAAGAAGCAGAAATTAAAGATTTTTGTCCGTCTGTTTGTTACCACTGTTATCCCCTCCAATAGAGTAAATCCATGAGAGTCAGCAATATGATTCTCATGGATTGTTAAACCTGCTTCATTTAACAGCTTTTCGCCAGGTTTCATCAAAATACTTAATGATCTGTTGTGGTGTCTTGGTCCCAAATAAGTACTCCTGGGCGCCGTTTTTGGTAGCATCTTCCCAAACTGAAACCGGATACATTGAAAATGCCCACGGATTAGTTTTGCCGGAATTGAGGTAGGAAACCAAGTCCTGGAAAGGAGCATCCATACTTTTGACGTCAGCCCCTTTAAAGGTCGGGACTAATTTACACTTTTCGACCCAAAGCTTAATCGCTTGCGGAGTACTAAGCCACTCCAGGAAGAGTTTGGCTGCTTTCTGCTTTTCCGGACTTGCTGTTGCTGATAATGCCAAAGTTGAGTCAACATCAGCAAAGAGTTTGGTATCTTTCGGATTATCGTTACACGGGAATGGGATAAAGCCGCAATTTAATTTGGGATTGGTCTCAATCGCTGCGCCATATGACCAAAGGCCTTGGACCATCATTGCCGCTTCACCCTTGGCAAAGGCAGCCTGTTGCTCGTTCCAGTCATACTCGGCAGCATTTGGATGGGAATTAGCCTTATAAAAATCTAACAGTCTAAAGACTTGCCGAACGTCTACCGGATCGGCAAATGAAGCCTTCCCGGAATTCATCGCCTCAATCCAGGGGAGTACTTTTTCACCGGCTAAAGTGGTATGGACCATTGATAAGAAATGGCCGACCGACCAATTAACTTTGAACATGGAGGCAAACGGAATGACCTTATTCTGCTTCAAAACCGTACAGACATTTTGAAGTTCTTTAAAGGTTGTCGGTGGTTTAAGTCCATATTTATTAAAGATATCTTTGTTATAAATAATGCCAATTCCGGCAACATCCATTGGTAACGCATACACTTTTCCCCGATAAGTAACCGCGGTTTTCGTACTGTTAACCACTTTGGCGATTACCGCTTCTTTAGTTAAGTCCTGTAACCAACCGGCTTTGGCAAACTCAAATACCGCTGCGTAAGACTGCAATTGAATAATATCCGGAGCCTGCCCGCTGGCCATCCGCGACCTTAACACCGCCATACTGTCATTTGGAATCATCTCTAAGTCAATAACAATATTGGGATTTAACTTGGTGAATTCTGTTGTCATCTCTTTTAATTGATTACTGATCTCTTGTTTATAAAAGAAGAAATTTAACCTGATTGGCGCTACAGCCAAAATCGTGTTACTAATCAGCAAACCAATCAGCAACGTCAACAGACTCCATGAAACCAATTTACCTCTGAACATTTCAACCCCTCCCAATGATTACTCGGTAAAACTACTCTCGAAAGTTATTGATTTATCACCCCCGTAATTTAGTTGTTTTTAAAGATCAGAGACAATGGTAAAGTATTACCTTCTACTAAAACGCAGCCAATTTTGCAAAAATTTAATAAAATGTTCAGTTATTTGCAATATACATATTCTTACCATTTTTATTTGTTGCTTGATTTAGTTAAATTTTTCTACAAATGCGTATAATATAATGACTTCAAACCGCTTATTATTTTGTAAATTGGCTTATAGTTTTACGGCAAATTCCCGATATATTATGTGAAATTATAAATATAACGGAGGAGCACTTGATGATCAAAAAGTTCTTAGCCGACGAATGGCGAATTATCGAAGAAGGATTTAACCCCGAGACTAACCGGTTCTCAGAAAGTATCTTCAGTCTTGGCAATGAACATATGGGGCTAAGAGGCTTTTTTGAGGAACAATACTCTGGTGACAGCCTCCACGGCATATATCTGGCGGGAGTATATTATCCCGACAAAACCAGAGTTGGCTGGTGGAAGATCGGTTATCCCGAATTCTTTGCCAAAGTAATCAATTCGACCAATTGGATCGGAATCAATATTGAGATCAATGATCAAACGGTCGATCTTGCCAAAATCAGTTTTAAAGATTTCCGCCGAGAGTTAAACATGAAAGAAGGATGCTTAACTCGCTCTTTCACCATGATCAACGATAATAACCATGAAACTGCCTTCAAATTTACCCGGTTTGTCAGTATGGCAGATCCCCACCTTGCGTTAATTAAGGTTGAAGTAACGCCAATTAACCATCACGTAAAACTCCGATTTGAACCGTATTTAAATGGTGATGTCGTCAATGAAGATGCCAATTATGGCGAGAAATTTTGGGAAGCGATCACCAGAGAATCTGATTCGAAAGTTACCAGCTTAACCATGGCTACCAAAAAGACCGATTTTCTGGTAACTACGGCAATGAGCATTGAGTTACGCAGTAACGGCCAGATTATTCCCGTAACAAAAACCCCTAATTCCAGAGAGAAATATGTAAGTTATACCGTCGATCTGGAAGTTGAACCCGGTACTACAGTGGAGTTAATTAAGTATATTGCGGTTGGTACTTCGAGAGATTATTCCAGAGATGAATTGTACGAAGCGATAATGACCAAATTGGAAGAAGCAGTTAAGCTTGGTGATCACCATTTATATCAGCAACATTGTGAAGTTTGGGAACAAAAATGGGCGGAATCAGATATCATCATTAAAGGAGATATCTCTGCCCAACAAGGTATTCGCTACAACATCTTTCAATTAAATCAGACCTATTCCGGAAAAGATCCCCGTTTAAACATCGGGCCCAAGGGATTCACCGGAGAAAAATACGGTGGCAGTACCTACTGGGATACAGAAGCTTTCTGTTTTCCGTTCTACCTTTATACCAACGAGGAGGTAGCCCGTAACCTCCTGTTGTATCGTTACTATCATCTGGAACGTGCTAAAGAAAATGCGCAAAAATTAGGCTGCAATGGAGCACTCTATCCAATGGTCACAATGGATGGCCAGGAATGTCATAATGAATGGGAGATTACCTTTGAAGAAATTCACCGTAATGCCGCGATTGCCTATGCCATTTATAATTACACCAATTATACCGGTAATAAAGATTATCTGTACAACGAAGGGCTCGAGGTTCTAGTCGAAATCAGCCGTTATTGGGCCAGCCGGGTAACCTACCATCCTAAAAAAGATCAATATCTGATCTTAGGAGTAACTGGGCCCAATGAATATGAAAACAATGTCAACAACAACTGGTATACTAACTTTATGGCAGCCTGGACTCTGGAGTACACTCTTGATTCCCTGGCCGAACTCAAAGTTATGGATGGGCGCCAATATCAAAACTTAAAAAATATTACACGTTTTGAAGAGATCGAACTGATCCACTGGCAAAATATCTACTCAAAGATGTATCTCCCAACCAGTGAAGAATTGCAGATCTTTATTCAAAATGATGGCTATTTAGATAAGGAATTACTTAACGTCGAAGATCTGGACCCCAATGAATTGCCACTCAATAAACACTGGTCATGGGACCGGATCTTGCGTTCCTGTTTCATTAAGCAAGCCGATGTTATTCAAGGGATCTATTTCTTTCCGAGACATTTTGATTTGGAGACTCAAAGACGTAATTTTGATTTTTATGAACCCAAAACGGTCCATGAGTCATCTTTATCGCCAAGTATTCATTCGATTGTCGCCAGCCGCATCGGTTACCACGAAAAAGCCTATGAATTATACTTACGGACTGCCCGGCTCGATCTTGATAATTACAATGACGATACTGACGATGGGATCCATCTGACCAGCATGGCGGGGACCTGGTCAGTAATCGTACAGGGTTTTGCCGGTGTAAGTATTGATGATGGCCAGTTAACATTCCGGCCATATTTACCGGAACAATGGGAGGAATACTCGTTTAAAATCACTTTCCGGGGCCGACGTTTAAAAATAACTGTTGCCAAAGATCTGATGCTGGTTGAGCAGCTCAGTGGCACGCCACTGACATTTTATGTGTTTGATAAGGAATATAATTCAACAGTTGATAACCCGGTAAATCTCAAGCTAAACACCACAAGCAAGGTGAAACTATGAACAAACGGTGGCAAGCTGTAATCTTTGATTTAGATGGCGTCTTAACTGACACTGCCGAATATCACTTTCGCGCCTGGAAAAAGATCGCCGATGCGGAAGGTATTTATTTTGATTCACTCATCAATGAACGTCTCAAAGGAATTGACCGAATTAATTCCTTAGAGATCATCTTGGAAAATGCTCGGCGTCAATATAGCAGTGCCGAGAAAGAACAGTTACTTCATACTAAAAATGAGCACTATCTAAACTTAATTAGTAAAATGACTCCATCTGATTTGTTACCTGGCGCACTTGAAACCTTAACCGCTTTAAAGGAATTAGGCTTCAAGCTTGGGCTCGCTTCAGTCAGTAAAAATGCGGGGACAGTAATTACTAGACTACAGATCACGGATTATTTTGACTATATCGCTGATGCCGCCCAGATCAAGCGTGGCAAACCGGATCCGGAAATCTTTTTAACCGTCGCCACCCATTTAGAGATCGAGCCGGCCAAATGCATTGGCGTCGAAGATTCAATTGCCGGGATCAAAGCAATCAAAGCCGCTGGGATGTTGGCAGTCGGTGTTGGGAAACCCGAGATCCTCAATGAAGCCGATCTGGTGATCGCTGATTTGCGGGAGTTTATGAAAGTAGTGGAGTAGTGGAATGTTGAAAAGGCTCTTACTACTTTAAATTCAGAAGAATTCCTTTACTGTTTAAATCTTCTTCTCATATTTGAACCAGGGATCGAAAGTTCTTCCCGATATTTTGCTACCGTCCGGCGCGCAATCTTTATTCCTTGTTCCGCAAATAACTCCACTAATCTCTGGTCACTAAGTGGTGCATGAAGATCCTCATTGTCAATCATCAGTCTTAATCTTTCTTTAATTACTTTTGCTGCCAGGTCATCACCACTAACACTATTTAAAGAACTGCTGAAAAAATACTTAAACGGATAAACGCCACTGGGAGTATCGAGATATTTACCGGCGATCGCCCGGCTAACAGTCGACCCATGTAGACCGGTCGATATTGCAACTTCTTTTAAAGTCAGAGGTTTTAAAAATAGGCTTCCATGTTCAAAGAAATCATATTGTAACTTGAGCAACGCTTTAACAACTTTGATTAAGGTTATTTTCCGTTGTTCGATATTTTTAAGCAGTTGAATCGCTTGCTGTTGTTTGGTCTTAATGAACTGCAAAGTATCTCTGTCAATTGCTCCTAAAGTTTTAAGATTTAGATATGCAGGATTAATCCGTACTTTAGTATTCGATGGTTCATTGATTAAGATATTATAATCATTATTGGTTTTAACGACAGTAACATCGGGGACGATTATCCGGTTATATTTATTACCGCCAAATTTACTACCTGGTTTCGGGTCAAGAGTACAAATCAGATCAAGTGCCGCCTGGAGTTCGGTTAATGTAATTCCTAAATGTGAAGTAACTTTAGTAAATCTACCGACAGCAACATCTGAAAGATGATTATTGACAACAATCATTGCTAAATCGATGACCTCGCCCGGAAATTTCTGGAGCAAAATATCTCGGCCATATTTTAGTTGTAGCCATAGACACTCGGTTAAGTTTCGGGCTCCAACGCCAAAAGGTTCGAATGACTGAATCAACTGTAGTATCTTATCGGCCATCGTAATGGAAGTATCAAAACGCTTGGCGACTTCAGTGAGCTCAATCTGTAAATACCCATTGTCATCAAGATTGCCAATCAAGAATTCGCCTATCTGTAACTCGAGCTCAGTAAGATGGTTTAGGTGAAGGTCAACCAATAAATACTCTTGAAGGGTAAGGGTCTGACGGGTTAAATTTTCAATGGCATTAACTTCGACATCGGAGGAATGTATTTCGAATAGGGGATGATTATCCAGTTGGTAGTCTAGGTCATCGACTGAAATCGAAGCGACTGATTTCTCAATCATATTTGGGATTTCAATTTCGTTATCAAGATCATTTTCAGAAATTTCTTCAAGGATAAAATTTTCGATCAGTTGTTGGTTGATGAATGATTCGAGTTCGTTGAAAGACAAATCATGGAACGAAGAGCATGTCGATCTGAGTCCGGAACTGTATCGAAAGATCAGTAATGAAATAAAGCAGAGCACGACCATTGATTCGATTGTACTAGGAGGAATCGGGGAACCTACCTGTAGCAATCTAATCGAGACTGTAATTAAAGACCATAGTAATCTCCATTTAACATTAACCACTAACGGTATAACATTGTCTGATTCACTAAAGGAGCATATAATTAATGGAATTAATATCCTCATCATATCAATTGACGGACTTTACGATAACTTTGCGAAAATTAGGGGGACTAACTTAGAAGGAGTACTTGAAAACATAAGACAGTTAAATCAATTAAAAAAAGAGTATAATCATAAAGACAATTCACTAACAATAGGGATTCAATTTGTAATGAGTAAAGACAATATCAGCGATCTTTTTGAGCTGATCGATTTAGCCAGTGATTTACAAGTTAATCGGTTGATCCTTTCAAATTTACTGCCTCAGACCCAAGAAAATGCTTCCAAAATACTGTACCAAAAATATAATAATCACGAAATGAGACAATTGATTAATAAAGCTTCAAATTACGCTCTGCGGAAAGGGATAACACTTACAATCCCGAATTATGAATTAAAAACCGAACGAAGATGTGATTTTATCGAAAACAACTCAATGGTAATAACCGCTTCAGGAGATGTAACCCCTTGTTATCGACTTTCACATTCATATCAAGAATATGTCTTTGGGCGTAAAAAGAGAGTCGATAAATATTCTTTCGGCAATCTTAACCAGCAAAGTTTAAAAGAGATCTGGGAAAATAGTAATTATGTTAATTTCAGGAATACGGTCTTTAGTAATCGTTATCCTTCATGTATTGATTGTGACTATGTAGACGGCTGTGATTTGGTCAATGATACAACTACTGACTGCTATGCAGGGACTCCATCTTGCGCTGACTGTCTATGGGCACGTAAGTTTACACTCTGTCCTTAATTTAAATATATAAAGTACTAATTTGAGTTTTAAAAAACTAATAATGGGGTGATCAGGATGAAAGTAAAAGTACGGCTGTTTGCGACTTTAAGAGAGGGGCGAAGTAGAGAATCAGAGTTGGAAGTGCCAGAAGCCACTACTGTCTTAGATATTATTAATGCTCTTAATATTCCGGAAGAAGAGGTTGCTTTACTGTTAATCAACGGAAGGGATGGAAAACTAACCTCAACTTTAACCGAAGGAGATACTGTCTCGCTATTCCCTCCCGTAGGAGGAGGTTGATTTACAGATGGAACGCAGATACTTAAAGAATATGAAAATGCTTTCTGAGGATGATATTCTCAAACTCAAAGGCTCCAAAGTTTCTGTTGTCGGTTGCGGTGGATTAGGCGGTTACGTTATTGAAATGTTGGCAAGAATTGGCGTAGGAAAAATCACTGCCATCGATGGGGATGTCTTTGACGAAACCAATCTTAACCGACAATTATTTTCGCATACCGACAACCTGGGAAAGAGTAAAGCAGAAAGCGCTAAAACAAGAATAAATCTTGTTAATCCCTTAGTTGAAATTGAAGCATTCCAAGAAAAAATTACCTCGGAAAATGGAAATACTCTTTTAAAAAATCATCATGTTATTGTTGATGCCGTTGATAATATAGCTACGCGCTTACTACTGCAACAAATAGCTGCGGAACTTAATATTCCATTAGTCCATGGTGCTATTGCAGGATGGTATGGTCAAGTAACTACAATTTTTCCTGAGGATCAAACCCTAAATCAACTCTACCCGAAAAAAATTAACAAAGGAATCGAATCAGAATTAGGCAATCCGTCGTTTACCCCAGCATTAGTTGCTGCTATCGAGGTTGCCGAAACTGTAAAAATCCTTTTACAAAAGAAAGATTTACTAAGGCGTAAAGTTTTGAAGATCGATCTCTTATCCCAAGAATATATTATAATTGATTTGATTTAGTATTTATTTTTCTTGAGATTCTCTTTTCTAAATTTATAATAAACTTTATAATAATGAATGTTTCAGAATTAGTTATTGACTCCCAAACTAACTAATGGTATAATTTCTTCGTAATCAAGAAGAAGCCATCCGCTTCTCACCTAATGCCACAGGTTTTAGGTTAATAATAACTGATGTTTTTTTAGCATTGGATTATTAGCGGGTGGAAGACCCGTTTTTTTGTTTTCTGGGTTTAATTTTAGGGGGTGACTGTCTATTAGTAACGAGTTGCGAGTGAATGAGGAGATCCGCGCCAAGGAAATCCGTGTTGTCAGTGTTGAAGGGGAACAGTTAGGCATAATGTCTGTCAAAGATGCGCTTCGTCTGGCTCAAGAAAAAGAACTGGATTTGGTCGAAGTGGCGCCTAATGCCAAACCACCAGTTTGTCGCATTATGGATTACGGGAAATACCGTTATGAGCAGAGCAAAAGAGAACGGGAAGCCCGGAAAAAACAACGTATTATTGAAATTAAAGAGATCCGCATGACTCCAAAGATTGAAGCTCATGACTTTCAGGTTAAAGTCAAAGCAGCACAGAAGTTTTTAAAAGATGGCGATAAAGTCAAAGCCATAATCAGATTCCGTGGGCGCGAGATCGTACATGCCGAACTAGGAAAAAATCTGCTCATGCAACTTTATGAGAATGTCAGTGATCTGGCTGTTTTAGAACGGGAACCCAAAATTGAAGGAAAAAATATGATTATGATCTTATCAGCTAAGTCCGAATAGAGAGGAGCAATAATTATGCCAAAAATGAAAACACATAAAGGTGCTGCGAAACGGTTCAAAATAACCGGAAGTGGTAAAATCAAACGAAGCCATGCTTTCAAGCGTCATATTCTGGAATCAAAAACCGCTAAACGTAAACGTACATTAAGAAAAGCCGATCTCGTCAATGCTGGCGAAATGAGACGCGTTAAACGGATGTTATGTATTTAATTTGATAATTGAATTGATAAAGGAGGAGATTTTAAATGCCAAGAGTAAAAGGTGGATTTACCAGCCGCCATCGTCATAAAAAAATTCTTAAACTGGCTAAAGGTTATCGTGGTTCAAAAAGTCGTCTTTTTAGAGTAGCCAACAACCAAGTTTTAAAATCTTTAGCTTATGCTTTCAGAGACCGTCGTGCAAAAAAACGTGATTTCAGAAAACTTTGGATTACCAGAATCAATGCTGCTGCCAGAATGAACGGGATGTCTTACAGTACTTTCATCAGTGGCTTAAAGAAAGCCGGTGTTCAGGTCAACCGTAAAGTTTTAGCTGATTTAGCTGTTCAAGACAGTCAAGCATTCAAAGAATTAGTTGGGGTAGCAAAAGCATCTAAATAATTTAAAATATAAAAACAAAAGCCTTCAAACACAATGAAGGCTTTTTTTCAATCTTAAACTTCCTTAAACTTCAATTTTTATAACGATAATTTACCTTTGAATAATTCTCCCGATTTACCGATAGCCCGCTCAATTAATTCCTGATGTTCGATCCCTGGTTCTAAAAATTTAATTCCTACCGAAAATTGATTGTTTAGTTTATTTTGACTACTGCGTTTTACGACTCCAACCAGGGAAATAGGATTATCATCCAAGGTAAATTCAATCAGCAAAGTCATCCCAACCGGCAGTTTTAAATCGGTAAGTAACAAAATACCGCCTTTCCCTAGGTCAAGCGATTCACCGAGACCGACTTTATCAGCCAGATGGCTTAATTGTTGGTCCTTAAAACTTAATACCCGATAGACAATCGGTACCGTTAAGGGAACCCTTGATCCACCACGCCGGTCACTGCTGGATAATACTTTGGGAGTTTCCACCGTCACTTTTAAGTTGCTTTGACTACGTGACAAGATTTTACTTTTAAAATTAAAGATCCCATCAGAACGTCCCGTATGAATCGTGATTAATTTTCCCGTCCGAAACAGATTAAAATATGGCGCTGCATTTTCATTAAAGCGCAATATCATTTTTTCATTGTTTCGCTCTTCAACGCTTGCTAAAAAAGATAACTGCTCTGACTGACCATTATCACCAGTAGTTTTTGCAATTGTAATCTCCACACTTTGTTGTGGCATGAACAGTCTTGCAACATCGGATGGATTTAGTCGGATATAAGTTCCTCCCAAGCTAAATACCTTCTTTCAA
>JAKPCT010000085.1 GCA_029553165.1 Bacillota bacterium | reverse complement strand
TTTCGCGGATTTGGTGTAAACTGTGTATTGTCCATAGTGATCACCTTTCTGCTGTTAATGTTTTATGGTAAATTCATTTTACAACAGAAAAGGTCACTATGGATTTTTATTAGTTCAATTTGATTTTACAATGAGCCATTTATATTAATTTTCCGTAGAATGGCATAAAAATTATGTTTAATTCATAATACTAAATATTTGCTTTCTTTTCGCGATATTAGTGTAACTCTTCCAAACTTTTAATACAAGGTTGAAGTTTTATCGACATTTTTTATAATCTTTTGTTTTACCGTTTTATCTTCAATAACCGTTCTTACTCAAACAGTGGTACATTATTAACACCGCCATGTTATAACATTTAGCTATTTAAATTACTTGATAACATGATTAATTTTTTTACACAGTTATTAATCAATCCTAAGTTAACAGTAATAAACTGACCGCCATAACCATCATTCCGGCTATCAGGCCATAAATTGATAAATGCGCTTCACCATATTCTCTTGCGGTTGGTAATAGTTCATCCAACGAAATAAAGACCATAATCCCGGCAACAAAGGCAAATAACACTCCAAAGACCAAATCGTTGAAGAACCGAAACAGAATTAAATACCCCACTACTGAACCTAATGGTTCTGCTAAACCGGATAAAAACGACAGGACAAATGCTTTCTTTTTATCTCCGGTAGCATAAAATACCGGCATCGAAACTGCGATCCCTTCCGGAATATTGTGAATGGCAATCGCAATCGCAATCGCAATCCCAATCGAAGGTTCTTTTAATGCTGCTGTAAAGGTCGCTAACCCTTCTGGAAAATTATGAATCGCAATTGCCAGCGCCGTTAATGTCCCCATTCTAATTAATTTCCGCTGGTCAAGATTGGATTCACTGATATTTGCGTCATTCAACTCCTCGATTTTGCGCATCTCATGCGGATTCTCCGCTGACGGTACAAAACGATCGATCAGTGCAATGGTGATAATCCCCCCAAAGAATGCTCCTACAGTTGCCCAAGAACCACCAGTATTACCTAAAACATTTACTAAAGAATTTTTAGCCTTAACAAAGATCTCAATCATCGATACATAGATCATAACCCCTGCTGAAAACCCAAGTGCTACTGATAAAGCTTTAGTATTAGTCTTTCGGGTAAAAAAAGCTAATGAACTTCCAATTCCGGTCGCTAATCCGGCAAACACAGTTAACCCAAATGCAAACAGCAGATCATTCAAAACCATTGAGATCTCCTTTCTTTTTAGTATTTTAAGTTATTATATCACAAACATTGAACTGCTATGATCTAACTTAATACTGCTGCGTTAATCCATTATGTTATACTTACAACTTTGCTTTGAATAACAAAGTTTCAGCTAATGTTTTATTCATAGGCTACAAAACCAGTGTTTCAATCATTACCATCAGTTTTTTTCATAATCAACATTGTTATAGTCTATATTATTAAAAATAACATTATCCCAATTACTAATGATAACCAAATACATATAATATATCAAACGGTCCTTAGCTGGACTAAGCAAAACATGTTCAAACCAAACTCCATCGAAAGGAGGATTAATCATGGGTGGATGCGGAATCGAAGGTGCTTTCTCAAATGAACGCTGGATCTGGATTATTTTACTCATCTTCTTATTGAGAGGACTTAGATAATATATAATAACCGTCAAAACAGCCCAGACTATTAGTCTGGGCTGTTTCATGAACAATTCATCAGTTAAGAATTAATGCCTGATTTGGATCTATAATCATAACCTTAACTTTTGGATAACATTTTTCAACTGCACTTTTAAACTCAGTCGGGGACTGTTCGACTT
The DNA here is from genome assembly GCA_029553165.1 of Bacillota bacterium. Classification (GTDB taxonomy): domain Bacteria; phylum Bacillota; class UBA4882; order UBA8346; family UBA8346; genus JAKPCT01. The sequence continues at coordinate 1,406 of JAKPCT010000085.1, read as the reverse complement.
CCGGCCAGGTATTATAATGCATCGGAATAACATATTGGGGTTTTAGCATCCCAACTGCCTCCAACGCCTCATCCGGCCCCATCGTATATCTGCCGCCGATCGGTAAAATAGCATAATCAATCGTTGCTGATTTGCCTAACAGCTCCATATCGCCGAAAAGTCCGGTATCTCCTGCAAAGTAAATAGTCTTTCCATAAAAATTAACAATAAATCCACAGGCTAACCCTCCCGGAACACCGGAACCATGTAAAGCGGGAGTTAAGCGCAGAGTTCCAAAATCAAAGCTTACTTTTCCTCCAAACTGCAGGGAATATGTTTTACAACCCTGCTTAGCAACCAAACCGGCTAATTCATAAGTCGCAATGACTGTCGCCCCAGTTTGGTTTGCAATTTTAACCGTATCACCCAAATGATCGGAATGCCCGTGAGAAACTAAGATGTAATTGCATTTGATTGCTTCCGGTTTGATCGCTGTCAGCGGATTGTCCGTAATAAACGGATCAAAGACCAACGAAGTATTCTCCTTGGTTAATTGGAATGCCGAATGACCATAATATTTTAATTGAATTTCTTTAACAGGATCCATATTTCACCTCAAACAAACTCCTACTGCTTTAGTTCAGTAGGATTCATCAATTAAGTAATCATTAAGGAGCAATAATCTTTTACAGTTTTAAAATCCAAGAAGCAATTGAAAAATAAATAAGCAAACCGGTAGCATCGACAATCGTTGTAATCAAGGGGCCACTTGCTACAGCCGGATCAAGTTTGAGAATAGTTAATCCAAACGGCAGTATCATTCCAATTAAGTTTGAAACTATTACAATTAATATCATTGTTAAGCCAATAACGACACCAATCATTGGACTACTGTAAAAAACACCTAAGGCGGCGCCAGCCAAACCCAATACTAAACCAAGACAAACTCCAACGAGTAATTCTTTTAATAATACCTTACCCCAATCAAACAACTTAACATCGCCTGTAACCAAAGCACGAATAATTAAAGTTGCAGACTGTGCTCCGGTATTACCACCCGTATCAATTAGCAATGGAATAAAAAATGTTAAAGCAATAACTGAAGCTAATATTCCTTCATAAGCAGCAATAACACTTGAGGATATCAAATTAACAAAGATAAGCGCCACCAACCAAAAAATCCGCTTACTAAATAAAGTCCATACTCCAGCATAATTATAACCTGTTTCTAATGGCGCAATGGAAGCTCCTTTATGAATATCCTCCGTTGCCTCTTCCTCATTAACAACCAAAATATCATCAACCGTAATGATTCCGACCATTTTCTGTTCTTTATCGATAACCGGCAGGACTAAAAATCCATACTTCTCAAAAATACGGGCTACTTCTTCCTGGTCCATATCTTCCGGGACCGCAATCACGTCCCG
>JAKPCT010000069.1 GCA_029553165.1 Bacillota bacterium | reverse complement strand
TAAATATGAATTATTAAAAAATCTAAAATTAGGTTCAATAAATGAAAACAATTATTATAAAGGAGATTTGAAAATTTATGAAAAAAACAGTGATTATATATCAAAATTATCCCATAGAAAGAATCAGAAATATCATAAAATAGAAATTTAGAGATTTTTTGAAAAATTTAAATAAATTATGCTAACAGAAAGTGAGGTGCAGGTGGTGGCGGGAGATAATAAATCAGGAGAATAAAATGCTAAGAGAATCTTATATAAAAAGTACGAAGAACAATTTTTTGATAAATTTAAATTTGGAAGTAAAGCAGTTTAATCAGAAAAGTGTCTTTCCTGTCTCTTTAAAACAAGAAGGAGATACTTTTATACTTACAATAGATTTATTTTTCTTACGAAAGCTAAAAACAAATTTAAAAGTAGAGATACAAGAGGAGGATTCATTTATAAGGATTAAATGGTATTTGAAAAGATCTATATTTGGTTGGTTTTTCCTACTTGGTTTGTTTGTGGGGAATCTTCTTTGTATTTTTTCATTGCAATTTGATTTAGGATACATATTATTTCTATGCGCAACAGTATTATTTTATGGTTTTCATTGTTACGAAGTACTATTTTTAAAAAAGTTTATAACTGAGTTTTTGGAGAAATTAAAATAATTATCTTAACAGAAGATTTTACAGAGAAAAGTTTGACGGAGGAACTAAAAGAAGAGTTGTTACAATTTAGCTTCGGAGGATAATATGTGTAAACACAGATTTGAAGGATATGACTTGGAAGAGTATCCAGAGGTAGAAAATATGGAGTTTCCCAAAGAAATATATATAGCTTTTGCAGTATGCGGGAAAGAATGCGGGGCTAAAGGATTCATTGTTGATGGTCAAACACAGGTGTGTGAATATTGCGGTAAATTAATGTTTAGGACTGAAGTAAAGAAGTATGTACTTGCGGAGTAATCAAATGAATGAAGGCTATAAAAAGAGATATTATCGAGTTTATCAGGGAATCCTTTGTATTTCCTCTATTATTTAATCTTTAATCGAAATAAATTAAAGGCATGTACCAATTACGATACGGAATTTAACGACAGCTGCTGAAAACAAGAGATGGTTGGAGGATTGAGGTTTCAAATTGAAGGTCGAGCTTGATAAATATTATCCAGGAAATAAATACGCGGATTATCTATTTGATCTTGAAGATTGGATTGAGATCCAAAAGAGTTTGGTAACAGGAAAAACTCTTTTGCAAATGATTGCAACTAAAAACAACTTATTATTTATTGAAAATTTAAGGTTTTTCTGGCCTGGAGTGAAGCTTCGAAGACAAAAAGGCTTAAAGCGGTTGGAACTTGAGTTGGTGCTTAACTCAAAATATTTTGAAGATAAAATGATGATCTTTGAGTTAAATGAGCGTCAATATTGGCAAGTACTAAGCTACCGTTCTCTCATTGATTTTCGTAATGTTGCAACGTTTGATAAACAGCAGATAAGTGATCTGAAACTATTATTTGACCAATTTGAAAGAGTCTTAGAGTACTGGTAATTTACAAAATATTAGGAGAAGATGACAATGAATTTCGGGATATCGCGAGAAATTTCTGTTGATGTTTTCAAAAAGGGAGATATTATTACTGCTATCTCGATCGAAGCCAAATCATATTTTGATGATAAAAACTATGGTCTTGGTATAGACTCGTTTTATATTGGTGTAATTTGTGTAGATCCGGGTTTTGATTTCTTTTTTAGCAAGATACGTAAGAAATATAATAAAATAAGAAAATACTTGAATATGATGTAAAACTGGATTACCACACTTTTAAAAATGCGAATAATAAACAGATTTACCAGATGGTGCAGGATAGCATCCTTGATTCTTTAACAATAATTGAAGAACAGTTGGTCGGTGATTAATATTAGTACTGAGATTTTTGAGTATTTTGTAAAACGGATGTTGAACGAAGCGACAAGCTATGACACTGTTAACTGGGCAAAGTGTCTGGTAAATGAAGGCTATCATTCACTGTCGTTGGTTGCATTAGTCAATGCTAAAGAGCCATTTTCGGATGAATTGATTGATTATTACTTTGAGAAAGTATTGGAAGAACTAAAATGGGAACTTCCTGACAAGGATGAGCTTTTAAGGGAGTATATTAACTATATTTCCCAAAAGATAATTTTTGGTCAAATTGACCCGGTTGAAGCGATAGACCGAATTCGTCAAGTCATTCATGCTTTGGGATACCCGAAGGACTTACAAAGATGGATCGACTTCGTACAGAAGAATAAAATTGAGCCATTATCACCAGACATCAATACTAAATTGAAAAATGAAATATTTAAGGAAGCAGACAGACATTTAAGATCTCAATCAGTCCTAACCAGAGAATTTGGGCCAAGTACTGATGCTAAATATATGGAAAAAGAAGAACTGTTAAAGGCCGGATGTAAATATTTGATGACATCATTAGGTCTTTTTATAATTTTAGCCGTAATATCCTATTCGATGGAGACCTTCCAAAGTGACTCCATCATCTTACTCACCCTTTCATTTGGACTCACGATAGGATTTATGATGACTTTTGGCGGAGGGATTTATCTGCTAATCAGAGGCTTTTTTCGAAGGAAGGATTATAATATCCCAGTCTATGAACTCAATATAAATGTCAGCTCAAATATTAAAAAAGATGATCTTAAAGAGCTTAATTTTGATTCAACACAATTAAAAAATATTGAGCAGCTTGAAGAAGCTTTGGAGTATTTAAGATATTTTAGACAAGTAAAGAGAATTGGCATTGTCTGTGGAATATTTGGATTGATTTCACTAGGGTTTTGGTTGTTGCAATTAAAATTATCAAATATATACCTTCCACAGACAGTCTTGGCTGCGTTATTAGTTGTGGCTGGAATTTGGTTTTATATTAAGCCAACGTCTCAAAGACTAAAGATTATGGAGATTTGCCTTTTAGAAATGCCAATTATCACCTTTCTTATGTATGGATTAAATTTAGCCAATAAAGTCCCAATTAACCGCTTACTTTTTATTAATCTAATTGCTCTGGTATTAGGTGTTAGATGTCTGTTGCATTCAAGATGGTTTTCGCAATTAAATAAACCTAGTGACGGTCTGATAGAAAACACAACAGCCTTCTTGAAAAGTATCATTGATGCAAGAGACAATAAAGATGTGATTGAGTTCCAATATTGTAAGGGGATTTTATTAAACAAATGGAAAGGGAAGTTGCTTGGGAATAATGCAATTTTTGTTGAAGGCCAGATGAAGAGTGTTTTAGTGCTAAAAAAAGAAGAGGTGGTTTATCAGCAACAGGGGAACACTTTATTTGGGAAGAAAGTGATTGTTGCGGTTAATTTAGCAAATAGGCTAATGAAAGTAGTCATGGATAAAGAATCTTTCCATAAACTTGCCGCTTGGAAGCAATCAGGAGTAAGGTGATCCTCAAAATGATTTTATGGATAGTCCAACATAAAATTGTTTGGGATAAATTGTGTAGTGAAAGACGTTACAAGACGGACGGGTTTTTTGTTGATGAATATCATATTGTTCCTTATAATTGGATGGTCCTTCAAATGGAGAGACGAATTGGTCCGAAACCTCCTGACGTTAAATTTCCTGTTTGGGGATGGTATCAATGGGAAGACGCAAGACGCAAAATGCCAGACTTAAGATGCTCATCTCATTTACCAAAAGGGACAGAGGGAGTGCGTTTAAAAATTAATATAGATGATTGCAAAGTGTTATTATCTGATTTTGAAACGTGGCATTATGTATTAAATTATTGGTATCTTGCGCAGTCAGAAGCAGATTTTGATAGATTTGAGCAAGAATTAAAGAAGAATAATTTAGAAGTAGGACAAAAAGAACTTTTTCAAATAACCATGTTCCTTCCAGATTTGCAGAAGCTGAAACGAATGATGAGTAGAGTTTTAATACATTCTTGAAGCTTATTTATCAATAAGTCCTTAAAGAATTTTGGAGGAATTATAGATGTATTTTGGGTTCTCACAAGAAATTTCCAGAGATGTTTGTAAAAAAGGAGAGATAATTACCGCGATATCTTTAGAAGCAGAATCATTTTTTGAAGAAAAAAATTATGGTCCAGGCATTGAAATATTTGTAATAGGGATAATCTGTGTTTCTTCTGAATTTGATTCATTTTTTACGGTTCGAAAGAAGTATAGTCGGGCCAAAAAATTATTGGAGTATGACATAAAACTTGATCACGGACGATTTAAAACTGCTAATAATAGAGAGATATATATGATGGTGAAGGAGAAAACTTTAGAGTCCCTTGAAATTATCAAAGAATTAAAAGTTAAGGTTTTTAACTTAGCAGAATTCAGCGAAGACCTTAAGATCTTTTTTGAAATGAATGAAAAATTAGGCGAGATGGAAAATTTTAAACTTTAGCAAATTTTAGAGGGTGATTAGTTGATTAAAGATTATCGAAATATATGGATTGTTTCTTTGATAGTGGTTTATTCTATTGTGTTTTTTTATAAAAAATTGAAAGGCATTTTTTTGGATGAATTAATTTTATTCCATTTCATGTTAAGTGGTATTATGCTTTTAATTTTGAGTAATAAAAAAATTAATATGTTAATGGAATATTTGAAACAAAATTATTTTCAAAAATGGGAGTATTTAAATACATATCCTATTTTCGGAAGAGGATTTGTTAATGCATACAGGGTTTATAAATTTGCGAGAAATAAAGATAATTTTGAGGATCAAAAACTATTAGAACTAAAAAAAGAGTTAATTGAGTTGAAAAATTTTTCTTATATTGTTTTATTTAGTCCTATATTGGGTATTATAGCTTCTAATTTGTAATGAATAAGTTTTTGTCTTATAGTTGACCTTCAAAGAAACAAGAGTTAGATGTATTAGAGTTTTTTATATACTTTGAAGGAAAGCGAAATGCTACATTAGAAGAAATCGAATTATGGGTTAATGAAAATATTAATGACATCATTGGACGTTTTAATAATCATGAAATTGTATAATATACTTAACAAACAATAAATAATATTTTTCTTTGTAACCTTAAATAACCCGCGCCTACATAAGATTTTTTATCCAACGCCCGGGAGGGCGGTGTCAAAGAAGAAGCCGTCCACCGGGTAAAAAAGTCTTGATGTAGCATAGCACGGGAAAGTAACCTCGAAGAAGCTAGCCGTGCTACGTCCGCTTGATTCACCCGGAGCGGCACCGTCATCCTGACTAGCCTTAATCCATCAGGCTTGCCGCTCCTGGAAGTCGGCTTCGCAGCCCACCAGCCCTTATTATTCTTTGGGGATTTATTTTTTAAGTTAAACTTGGGGGAGTAGATGATTATGACGGACTTAAAGAATGGGATAATTGACCTTGGAGAACTAATCATTGATAGAAATACTACAAAACAGGAAATGGAAAGTGTATACAAAGACAGGCTAAATCCATATTTAAGCAATGATACAGTAATAACTATTAAGAAAATCTTTTGTATAAATAATGCTGAATTTTTGGGTATGTTTTTTTCAAAGATGATTTGCTGGAGTCTATCACTTTATGGCCGCGTATAGAGATTGATGAGGAAACTAGTAGCAATAGAGAGAAAAGACAAGCTGCTGAACGGGCATTTGCTGATAAATGGCTGTTTGAAAATTTAGGTACACCAACAAAAAAAGATGAAGGAATTACATTATATCAATTTGAATGGGGAGGTGTTTATGCTATTTCTCTTTTTAGGCCAAACGAACAGTATAATGGTGGATTTGTTGGCATTAGATTTGACAGGTGAATGTTATGAAAAAGAAAAGCCGTCTTATCAAAAAACACGGGAGTAAATATTACTCCCGTGCTCTTTTGGCAGCCCGTTCCCGTTCACCCTTATCAAGCAACTTTTTGCGCATCCTGATTGTGGAAGGGGTTACTTCAACCAATTCATCATCATCGATGTATTCCATTGCCTGTTCGAGGGAGAAAATCCGGGGAGGGGTCAGTTTGATGGCTTCATCAGAACCACTGGCCCGCATATTGGTTAACTGTTTTTTCTTACAGACATTAACGTCCAGATCGTTTTCGCGCGAATGTTCGCCGACGATCATTCCGGCGTAGACTTTTTCACCAGGGGAAATAAAGAAGGAACCCCGGTCTTCCATATTAAAGATCGCATAACCGGTAGCCTCGCCACTCTCAAATGCAACTAACACGCCGCGTTTGCGGCCGGGAATCACACCTTTCCACGGACCATAGTGGTCGAAGATATGATGCATGATTCCTTCACCTTTGGTGTCGGTTAAAAATTCGGAACGAAAACCGATTAAACCACGAGCGGGAATGATAAATTCCAGTTTGAGGTGGGTCTGACCTGAGGGTTGCATGTTAAGCATCTCAGCTTTGCGTGCGCCTAAGTTCTCAATCACCCTGCCGGAGAATTCTTCCGGAACATTTAAGAAAAGGCGTTCGTATGGTTCATAGATCTCATCATTAACTTTTTTTAAGATTGGTTCCGGTTTGGAGATTTGTAACTCATAACCTTCGCGTCGCATCGTTTCAATCAAGATTGCTAAGTGTAACTCGCCACGGCCGGAAACTTCAAAAGAGTCAGGGGAGTCAGTCTCCTTCACGCGTAAGCTAACATTGGTCTCCGCCTCTTTCCAGAGCCGCTCCCGTAAGTGTCTCGAAGTAACAAATTTCCCTTCACGTCCGGCAAAAGGACTGTCATTGACGATGAAATTCATGGTTAGGGTTGGTTCTTCAATGTTTAGTAATTCCAGCGGCATTGGGTTTTCAAAATCACTGACTGTTTCACCGATATTCACTTGGCCTAAACCGGCTAAAGCAACAATGTCACCAACTCCGGCCTTGTCGACTTCAACCTTCTTTAAGCCACTGTAGGTCCAGACTTTACCGATTTTAATCTTTTCGATCGTACCGTCCCTTTTACAGAGGCTGATCATCTGTCCTGGCGCCAATGTACCATTGGTGATCCGGCCAATGCCGATTCTGCCTACATATTCATCATATTCTAACGTGGTGATCTGTAACTGTAAGGGTAAGTCAGAGTCCCCGGTAGGCATTGGGACCTCAGCTTTGATCAATTCAAACAATGGTTTCATGTTTTCGCCCGGGATATCAGGATCTGTTGTTGCCACACCCAAACGGGAAGAAGTATAAATAACCGGAAAATCAAGTTGCCAGTCGTCAGCTTCCAGTTCAACAAAGAGATCAAAGACTTCATTTAGGACTTCGTTAACGCGGGCGTCCGGACGGTCGATCTTATTGATAACAACAATAATTTTCAAGCCTACTTCCAATGCTTTACGCAGAACAAACTTGGTTTGGGCCATTGGGCCTTCAAAAGCGTCAACTAAGAGCAATGCGCCATCAACCATGCGCAGGACCCGTTCAACCTCACCGCCAAAGTCGGCATGGCCGGGAGTATCAACGATGTTAATCTTGAGATCACCGTAATGGACAGCGGTATTCTTTGCTAAGATGGTGATTCCGCGTTCCCGTTCGAGATCGTTGCTATCCATCACCCGTTCGGCCACCCGTTCGTTTTCACGGAAAGTTCCGGCTTGGCGCAGTAAGCAGTCGACCAAGGTGGTTTTGCCATGATCGACGTGGGCAATGATTGCAATATTACGTATTAGTTCTTTAGTTTTAGTAGTCAATTTCTGTTTCACCTTACCTGATTTATTAGTGTGTATATTTAAGATTAGGGAGTTGGTTACATATTTTATAAGTTTGACTTTGGTTGTCAAACTTTCATTTTTTGGTTTTTTAGACCAAAAAGAATTTTACCATATTGATTGCAAAAATGCTTGAAATTATCAAAAAATTTATCAGGTGTTAACAGAAAGGTGGGATAACTGAGGTTCGGTAGAATGATTTAGAAAAGTTATTTTTAACGACAATAATTTGTTAGTTCTGTTTTAAGCTCGGCATACAGCTCTTTTAACCAGGGGAGACGATGATAATATTCGCCTTTAATTGGTTCTTTCTTTCTTAAATCATTGGGGACAATGATCACTTTTACATTATTGATTCCAACTTTACTGACAGTGATGAACAGGTCTTCAATCGAAGCGTCACCGATCGCAACACAACCAATTGAAAGGTCTTTGCCATGAATAAAGATATCGCCGCCAAGTTGAGTTCGTCTTTCGCGATTGGCTTGTTGGTGATCGTATTCATTAGGGTAATTAAGTTTCATCGATAGATGATAGGAACTGTTAGGATGAAGCCAGGTGATCCGGTATATCCCTTCAGGTACTTGCCGATCACCTTCACGGAGTTTGGGGCCGGCTACACCACTGGCGCCTAAAACAGGATAGGAGCGGATAAAACGCCAATCTTGTCCATTTTCCCCCCAAACTTCTAGAATTTTTTCCGCCTTTAAGACAATGAAACAAAGCTCTTTCGGCGGGAAGGCCAGATTTGCCTTTTTGTAATGCGGTAAAAGACGAGCTAGTACCGTTTCTTCAATATCTTCATGGACATTTTCAATGGTCTTGGTCCCAACCCGTAACTTGCTAACATATGTTTGGGATTGGATCGGCTCTTGCATAGAAATCCCCCTGAAAAGAGTGCTATTAGAGAGTATAATAACTGTTATTAGAATTATTCCAATTAATAGTGTTAGTATTAAGGCGGATTTTTTCATTCTAACTAACGACCCCTTATATTTTATTAAATAATTTTCGTTTATTGTTTGGTAAATCCTTTAGAATTAATGATATAATTTTACTTGAATGGCAGTTTATTTATCAGGCTTGTAAATTTGTCGGGAAGGATTGATGGTTATGTTCGAACAACAGCGTTATCTTATTTTGTTGGTATTGATCGTTGGTTATCTGGTTGTCAAGTTGTATCAAAAATACTTTAAAAAAGTAGAGCCTTATGAGAAAGAGTTGGAGAAGCTTTACAAATCGATCGCTGATGAAGATCAACTGGTGGAGGAACTCCAAAAGTTGATTAATCAATACCCCAATGCCAAGAAACTGTATCAAGAATTAACTGGACTTTATTTGAAAAAATCTCGATTTACTGATGTTAAAAATCTGTTCGATAGTTTTAGGGAAAAAAACGGAGTGGAACTGGAGTTTCCGGAATTTGCATTGAGTGATGTTGAGTCGTTAATAGCCGAACGTGAAACATTAGAAAACAGTCGTGAAAAAACTTTTTGCCGGATTCCCAATTCACAGAGATTAGGGATTAGTAATTTTACGATCTGGCAACCAGTGGAGACGATTGTCATTGCTGAGGAGTGGCTCGAACTAACTGATAAAGATGGTTCACATCGTTATTTCTGGAATGATTTTGAGAATGTCACACTCAAAACAGCAAGTGGTCGTAACAAATGGTTTGGTAAATATATTGCTAAACTTCTGGTGTTAAAGGTTGGAGATAAAGAGTATAAGCTCGATGTTACTGAAGTAAATTCCGATTATGCGCATGCTGATATCCTCTTCAAAGAGCTTGAAAGACATTTGAAGATAACTGCCTAAAAAGACAACACCCCGAGGAATATTCCAAGGTTAACGCTGGAATACTACCGTAGGGGTGTTATAATGTCATGCGATATTGATGCGTTAAAACAGCAGATTCAGGAACTGCGTCAGAAATTAAAAGAAATTGCCGAGAATAAAAGTTTTACTGATCCGGAAGTCGTCGGAGCGAGTCAAATGTTGGATGTACTGCTTAATGAGTATGAAAGACTATTAAGAAAGAAAAAAATGTGAAAAACAACAAAAAACCTTGTCAAAACAAGGTTCTTTTGTTTTTAGACTATCAGTTCTAAAAATCAAGGATCAATATTCTCTAATTGCCAGGTTTCAAAGTTAATCTTCCGGTAGTAGCAATTCCGCGGTTCACCTTTTTGGTTTTTGGTATGGCAGATACCGCCGCGACGGGGGCGAACAATATAGAGTAAGGAATTTTGTTCACAGTTGACAAAGACATCAAGTAGTTCAAAGGTTTCACCTGATGTTTTTCCTTTTTCCCACAATTCATTGCGTGAAGTTGACCAAAAGATTGCCGTTTTTGATTCAATCGAAGCTTTTAATGCAAGTTCATTAACATATGCCACTAAGATTACTTCTTTGGTGTCAACATTTTGAACGGCAACCGGAATTACATCCTTGCACTTTTCAGCAATTTTGGCAATCTTTGAAAAATCAAGCTGTAATGTTGTACCTTCTTCTAATTCTTTCATTAAAACCTCCTGAAAATGAATGCAGTTTTTTCATAAATAATAACACAGGAGTTTTTCGCTGACAACCTAGTTTTTAGCAATAAAGCAGAACTTTTGCCACTGAATGATCAGCGTCTGGTTAATGTTTAAAATTAGGACTTTTCATGCCAATATTTTTTAGATATGATAAATTATAGAGATATTTTCCAAAATTTGAGGTGCTTATGAAGATTGCCGTAAATTTTTCAGAAGCATTATTGGATTTGCTTAATCAGGAACCAGAGTTGCCAATTGACTATATTAAGGCTCCTACAATGTCGTTACCGGGCAGTTTGATACAGTTCCGGAAAGGAATACTCCATCGCAAGCTGCTGCCACACCTTGCACAGCCCGGAGTATTGTCGCTCAATCATCTTGATCCCAACCAACGTTTTAACCAAGACTTAATCACAGAGATCATTTGTCACACCAATCCACCTTACCTGTCGACCCATCTTGAAGCAAAAGCCGAATATTTTCCGGAACTGATCCAATATCAACACATGCCTCATCCTCTTGTTGAAACAGAAGTAAGCGTTCGTACACTGGAGACACTGCAATTGATTAAATCGAAGCTGTCGTTGCCAATTGTTTTAGAGAATTTTCCTTATTATGCCTGGGGAATCCATTACCGGATCGTCTCCGAACCGGATTTTATCTCATGGGTTTGTCAAAACAGCGATTGTGATTTTCTGCTTGATATCGCCCATGCCAGATGCAGTGCCTGGCATCTCCATGTCAATATTGTTGATTATCTAAAACAATTACCGTTAAACCGGCTCCGTGAGATTCATCTGGCAGGGACTTGGCTAAGGCCGGAAGGGCTGGTTGATGCCCATACAGTCCTGGAAGAGGAAGACTATGAATTGTTAAGTTTTGTCCTGGAGCAGTACGAACCGGAAATTATTACACTCGAATATGGCGGAATGGCCAACGAAATCGTCGACCATAAAGGGAAGAGATATCCGATTGACCGTAACAATCCTGAGGAATTGCGGACGATGATCTACCGGGTATCGCAGATGATTCATTAGGTCAAGACTAAAATGAACCTTTACGGGCGACTTGGTAAGATAGCAGTGAACCGACTAACATCATCAAAGATACCGCAATCAATGTTCCCCGAATGCTAACGTTCGGGATTTTCATCAGCAACATTCCGACAAGCGGTCCGATACCGGCGGCAAGATTAACAATCACGGTATTCATCCCTACAAAGCGGGAACGTTCTTTATAAGGTGATACCTCTAAAACCATAAATTGATAACAAATCACATAAGCGTTTTCAGCAAACCCCCATAACATAATTGTGGCCATTAGTATGGGGAGATTTGCAGTAAAAGCCCAAATTAACGGGGGAATGATCAGGATTATGGTGCTAAAAAGCAGGATATAACGAAAACCGCAGCGGTCCGTTAACCGGCCACTAATATAGGAACCGATCAGCGCGGTTAATGCTGTGATATTTGCAAATAGTCCAACAGTGGCATTGGAGAAGCCAAGTTCATTAACCTGACGTAATGTAAACAAGGGGATTGCCATTGAGTAACCGATATGAAAGAAAAAGATTGCCAAACAACTTAAGCCAAAGATATATCCGTATTGGGGATCTTTAAAGACCTCAAGATTCTTTGCTAAATCAAACTCAATGATCCGTGCATTTCCAACCCGGATATTTTTCTTGTTTTCACCTGGTTCCGCAACAACCGGTTCAATATGTTTATCCAGATAATAGTAAGAGACTAACGTAAAGATGAAAGAAATAGTAATAATCGAGATGAACGCCGGTCGAAATTCCAGATTGGCCAAGACGATTCCGGTATACATTGTTCCGATTATAGTTGTGAATTTAGTTAAGGTATTGCGGGTGCCAAAAAAACGCCCGCGCCGTTCTTCAGGGATAATGTTACTGATGAGCGGCCCCCAAGTCAGACAGATGTAGGCCCAGGGGATATACATTAAGCCCCATAATAACAAGAATGATGGTGCCTGATAATTTTGGGGCAAAAAAGGAATGAAGATTATTAACAAAATAAATAATCTGACTACGAGGCTGGCTGGCATTAAAATCGGTTTTTTACGTTGATAACTGTTGGCAAAGGAGGCACCCAGCAATGTAAAGATCGCTACCACAAAAGGTTGAATTGCCAGGATCAGATTGACCATTTCCGGGGTGCCGTTAAGCCGCAGGATATATAAGCCGAGGTAGGTGGGGATTGTAGCGCCGGTCCAAATGCTAAAAGCCATTCCGTCAAGGTTGGAATACTTTATATTTTTAGCTAAAAGTCGTTGTTGCAGTTTTTTATTGATTTGCATTTTTTAATCCCCGAATAACAGTAAATATGTTTTCTATTATTATCGGTAATAACAAAAAAAGAATTAGCTATCTGGTCTATTCTACTATTATTACATTTTTCTGTCCCTCATCCAGCTTTAATTTCTCTATATCCTTTTTCAAAAATACAGCATCTTCGAGATTTGCCCCCTCTGTTACCTGGTTCATCTTCTCAGTACTTTTAGGTTCTAAATAAACCTCTTTAAACTGTTTTAATGCTTCCTTTCTATTCTTTTTTATTGTCTCCTTTTCATTATCATTAAGACTTTCAATATCATTAAGACTTTCAATTTTGCGATGATTAAATCCTTATAAAATGATTATAATACCAATTTCCGGTAAGTTACAACATAGACGCAGCATAACTGCGATGGTTATTACTAAATTTTGTTCTAAAACAACGGAGCAATTACCAGCAACCATAATATACTATACCTAGTAGGGTATACAAAAGGAGTGACTGTGATGATAAATTTAACTGAGAATAATTTTAAAACGGAAGTAATCGATTCCAGCGGACTGGTATTGGTTGATTTTTGGGCGCCGTGGTGTGGACCTTGCCGGATGTTAATTCCGGTACTGGATCAAATTGCAGCTGAAATGGGAGCTTTGGTAAAAGTGGTCAAAGTAAATGTGGTTGAAAACGCCAACCTGGCGTCGCAGTTTGATATTATGTCGATCCCAACAATGATTATCTTTAAGAATGGTAGGCCGGTTGAACAATTTGTTGGCGCTTTGCCAAAGCAACAAATTGAACAAAAAATACAAAGCCATCTGTAGAATGGATATAGTTACACTTTCAAGTTTTATTGGGGGATTTTGCTGGCGGATGTTTCAATGCTTGTGATTAGACTGGAGGCAAAAAAAGTCAGCGCGACAATAATCGAGATCGCAACCAGACATAAAATAAAGCCATATTCGATTGTCCCCTGTGCCGTCTCCGATTTATAGAAAAGCTTAATGGTGCTCATCTTTTTAGACCTCCCTCAAAACAGGATAATAATGGAAATAAAAGTGTAAAACGATCTGCTTATAATTTGATTATCGTTTATTTTCCGGAATTTTGCGATAGGACTGAAGTCTTTTTTTATTAGGACTTTGGAATCAGAGATTTTGGAATAAAAATATTTAAATAGTTTGTGTAAATAAGTACTTGTCAGGATAAAATAACCATGTTATACTTTTTACTGGTATGCGTGCAAACGCTTATTACACACGCTTTTTAATTTCTATTCTGGTGCCAGTGACTGGTTGATTAGAAAGATGCGAAAAGCGGAGGAAAAAACCGAAGAAAGGAGGTGGCTGATGTGGCTGTGATTTCAATGAAACAATTATTGGAAGCAGGCGTACATTTTGGTCACCAAACAAGACGATGGAACCCAAAGATGGGTCAGTTTATCTTTACTGAGAGGAACGGTATTTATATTATCGACCTCCAGAAGACTGTTAAAAAGGTTGAAGAGGCCTACAATTTTGCCCGTTCTGTTGTTGAAAACGGGGAAACCATTTTATTTGTAGGAACCAAAAAACAGGCACAAGATGCTGTTAAAGAAGAAGCTGAACGTTGTGGAATGTTTTATGTGTCACAACGGTGGTTGGGTGGAACTTTAACTAATTTTAAAACCATCCGTACCAGAGTTGATCGTTTGCGTAAAATCGAACAGATGGAGCAGGATGGTTCCTTTGAAGCGCTTCCGAAGAAAGAAGTTTTAGAACTTCAAAAAGAGCGGAAACGTCTGGAAAAGTTCCTTTCCGGTATCAGAAATATGCACAAGTTACCAGGAGCCGTCTTCATTGTTGACCCGCGTAAAGAAAGAATTGCAGTTGCCGAAGCAAAGAAACTGGGGATTCCGATTATCGGTATTGTTGATACTAACTGTGACCCGGACGAAATCGATTATGTCATTCCTGGAAATGATGATGCGATCAGAGCAGTTAAGCTGCTTGCCGGTAAAATTGCTGATGCAGTTATTGAAGCAAGACAAGGTGCTGATGCTGTTGCTGGTGGTAATGAGGCTGAAGATACTGCAGTTCCTGAAGAAGAAGCTTCAGAGATGGAACTTGTCGAAGAAGTATAATCCTGGGTTTCTAAGGGGCTTTACTGTTGTATTTTGCCAAGGTCTGACCTAATGGACCATTTAAAAATACAGATGGTAAGGGTGGTGGAGGAACCTAACCACCCTTTTTTAATGTAAATAATTTGTGAAGGAGGATTACATAATGGCTGAAATAACCGCTGCTGTTGTAAAAGAGCTCCGGGAAAGAACCGGTGCCGGTATGATGGATTGTAAGAAAGCCTTATCAGAAACCAATGGTGATATTGAGAAGGCTATTGAATATCTTCGTGAAAAGGGTTTGGCTGCTGCAGCTAAAAAAGCTGGCCGTGTTGCTGCTGAAGGTCTGGTAAGTTCTTACCTGACTGGTGATAAAAAGGTCGGTGTCTTAATTGAAGTTAACTGTGAAACTGACTTTGTTGCTAAGAACCCTGATTTCCAAAAATTTGTTGAAGATACTGCTGTTATCGTTGCCGAGAAAGCGCCGGCTGATGTTGAAACCTTAGCAAAGTTGGCAATGAAGGACGGGAAGACGGTAGCTGAAAAAATCACCGAGTTAATCTCAACAATCGGTGAGAATATGTCAGTCCGACGTTTTGCCAGATTTGAAATTAAAGATAATGGTGTGGTTGATTCTTATATCCACATGGGTGGTAAGATCGGTGTTTTGATTGAGGTTACCACTGCAAAGGCTGAGACAACTGCTAACCCGGAATTTATTGCATTAGTCAAAGATTTGGCAATGCAGGTTGCCGCTGCAAAACCGGAATATAATACCCGCAATGAAGTACCGGAAGCTGTTTTAGAGCAAGAGAAAGCAATTTACAAAGCCCAGGCAGTAAATGAGGGTAAACCTGAAGCTATCGCCGAAAAGATTATGATAGGCCGTTTGGAAAAATTCTATAAAGAAATCTGTCTGAACGAACAAGTTTTCATCAAAGACGGTGAGAAAACCATCACCAAATTAATCCAGGAAGTAAATTCAAAATTGGGTGAGAACATTGCAGTTGCCAAATTTGCCCGGTTTGAAAAAGGTGAAGGTATCGAAAAACGTAAAGATGACTTTGCTGAAGAAGTAATGTCACAGATTAAAAACTAATAATTAGGAACACGAAAGTGTTCCTTTTTTCTAAAATCTTATTAGTTTAAATAAATCTCATTTAAACAGCACGCTTAAGAATAATTACGAAAATTGACGCGGACCAAAAAGCTACTTTAGTCATCCAGAGCAGATCGGGATTGGAAAACAATTAGAAACTTTTTTCAAATTAGCAGGAATTAAAATTAGGTTCACGAAGATATATTATGGTAAATGGGGGAATTGATTAATGCAGACTCCAAAATTCAAACGGATTGTGCTGAAACTAAGCGGTGAAGCTTTGGCCGGAGAAAAAGGATTTGGTATTGACCAGGATATTGTTAATATTATTGCCCAACAGACTAAAGAAGTAGTTGATCTTGGTGTTCAAATAGCAGTTGTGGTAGGCGGCGGTAATTTTTGGCGTGGCGCTACCGGGAGCCATACGGGAATTGAACGTTCAACCGCCGATTATATGGGGATGTTGGCTACAGTTATCAATTCATTAGCGCTCCAAAATGCTTTTGAGCGCCATGGAATTCCCACCAGAGTTCAGACGGCAATTGAGATGAGACAGATTGCAGAGCCTTATATTAGAAGACGGGCTACGCGTCATTTGGAGAAAGGCCGCGTGGTGATCTTTGCAGCCGGCACCGGTAATCCTTACTTTTCAACCGATACTGCTGCTGCTTTACGGGCGGCTGAGATTGAAGCAGAGATAATTTTGATGGCTAAAAAGGTCGATGGTGTTTACAGCGCTGACCCCAAAGTTGATCCTTTAGCAACCCGGTTTGATAATTTGAACTTTATGCAAGTTTTACAGCAGCGCTTACGGGTGATGGATTCGACCGCAACTTCATTATGTATGGAAAATAAGATTCCGATTGTTGTCTTTAATTTAAATGAAGTCGGCAATATTCGCCGCATTGTTCTTGGTGAAAAAGTAGGAACATATGTAAGAGGGGAGGATTAATCAATGATCAAAGAATTGTTAAATGAAACCGAAGTTCATATGAAAGGTGCTATTGAAGCGACTAAAAAAGAGTTTCAAAATATTCGTACCGGACGCGCTAATCCCAGTATTTTAGAGCGGGTGCTAGTTGACTATTATGGCGCGCCAACGCCGATCAATCAGTTAGCAAACATTACGTCCGCGGATGCCCGGATGTTAGTGATTCAACCTTGGGATAAATCTGCAGTAAGTGCTATTGAGAAAGCAATTTTGAAATCTGATATTGGTTTAAATCCGGTTAACGATGGCGGTGTTATTCGCCTGCCCATACCACCGCTTACTGAGGAGCGTCGTAAGGAATTAGTAAAAGTATTGAAGAAAGAAGCTGAAGAGAAGAGAGTAGTAATTCGGAATATTCGCCGTGATGCTAACGATAAGGTTAAGGCTCTTGAGAAAGATGGAAAAGTAACTGAGGATGAAGCTAAACGCGGGCATGATGAAGTCCAAAAGTTGACTGATAAATATATTGCAGAGATTGATAAATTACTTGAACATAAAGAGAAAGAGATTATGGAGGTTTAATTACTACCCCCTCAACTCTTGAGGGGGATTAATAATATTTATAATGAAAATAATAGAAAAAATCATAAAAATGTTTAAACCGCAGGTGAAACCGGAATTGAACGATATTCCAAAACACATTGCGATAATTATGGATGGTAATGGCCGTTGGGCCGAACAACGTGGTTTACCCAGAACTGCCGGGCATAAGGCCGGACTGCAGAGTTTGCGTGATGCAATTACAGTCTGTATTCTTTATGGAGTTCCCTATTTAACTGTATATGCTTTTTCAACTGAAAACTGGAGCAGGCCTTCTAAAGAAGTCGATTTTTTAATGAATCTGTTTGAAGATGTATTGAAGAATGAAACCGAAAGACTTCACCAACAGGGGGTTAAGTTAAATTTTATTGGTTTAAGACATAATCTTAAGCCTTCATTGGTCCAAATGATGGAGAGTTGTGAAGCTAAAACGAGCGCTAATGATAAATTAACTTTGAATATCGCAATTAATTATGGAGGCCGCTCGGAACTGTTAGAAGTCACTCGCAAAGTTGCCGCGCAAGTAAAAGCTGGTACACTGGAACCAGAGAAGATAACTGAGAATGAAATTATTGAGCACTTATTTACCAAAGGACAACCTGATCCGGATCTTCTAATTAGGACCAGTGGCGAGAGCCGGATTAGTAATTTTTTGATTTGGCAAATTGCCTACGCAGAGCTTTATTTTGCCGATAAATTATGGCCGGATTTCGGTAAGGATGATTTAGCTGAGGCGATTGAATTTTATAGTAAACGCGAACGTAGATTTGGCGGACTTAAACTTTAAGAGAGGATTGGCTGATGGCTCAAAGAGTTATTACGGGAACATTAGGGGGCATAGTTCTATTAGCAGTGATTCTTGCGGGAGGAATCTGGTATACATTAACGGTTGGCTTACTGGTGACATTAGCCTTGCTTGAATATGCCGAGTTATTAAAGAAACAGTCTTTCCGTCCTCAAACGCAGCTTTTGGTAGCCAGTTCCTTAGTGATGATTGCATTTTTGTATATCATCAACCAGTTTGCCGGTTCCTATCAGCAGGAAGCGTTGGTGAAGAGTGAGCGTCTGATTTCGCTTTCGTTGCTACTTATGTTTATTTCTATTGCCGGTAATGAATTGTTGCGCGGTAAATCTTTAGAACAGGGATTTTATAATGTGGCGATCAATTTGTTTGGTGCGGTCTATATTGGATTAATGTTTGCATATATCTTATTGTTAAGATACATACCGGTTGAGAATGGAATGTATGCGTTATTTACGATCTTAGTAACATGGGCTAATGATACGACAGCGTTCTTTATCGGTACCAAATTTGGTAAACACAAATTATCACCGCGGATTAGCCCTAAAAAAAGTATTGAAGGGTCAATTGGTGGCTTGGTAGGCGGATGGGTGATCGCGGTTTTGCTTGGTTTTTTATACCGTCGCAGCTTGTTGCCGCTGTTGATCTTAGGGACCTTAGTTGTAATTGCCGGTCAATTTGGTGATTTGGTGGAATCGATTATCAAACGGAATATCGGTGTAAAAGATTCAGGATCATTTTTACCCGGACATGGAGGAATTCTTGATCGGTTCGACAGTCTGTTAATAGCTGCGCCGGTTGCTTATTATACAGTAGTTTATTTGTTTCCGTATTTCAAAATAATCTGATTTTAACATTTAAGTTTGCAGCTTTTAAAAGTCGTATTGTAAAACTTTTAAAAGTGAGTGAATCGTGAATGAATCGTAAATATCTGGCAGTATTGCTGTCATTGTTGGTTGCTGGGGGCCTAATCTGGGGTTTTAAGTTGATCTTCCCATTGATTGCTCCTTTTTTAATCGGTATCGTCTTTGCCTGTTTAATTGAACCGTTTGTGGAAAGTCTGGAAAGAGTCTTTAATTTAAACCGGTCAATTGCCATTGTTGTGACGTTAATAATTTTAGTAATAACAATTTTGGCTTTATTAAATTTAACAATCTCTCTGATCTATTTTGAGGTTCAACGCTGTTTGCCACAGGCACAGTTAATAACTGATCGTTTTATCAGTGTAATTGCGCGGATAACGATTTGGTTTCAACAATTCCTTCCCGGGATTAAAGATGGTTGGTTGCAGCTTAGTACCTTTAATAATTCAGTCGACCACTTGTTGAAGGTACTATTGATTAATCTGGTCAGTTTTGTTTCACAACTGCCACAGATTTTGATTTCAATATTAATTGGCGCGGTTACGGCTTTCTTTTATAGCCGTGATCAGCAACTGATCAAAAAACAGTTCCTTCGGATAATACCTTGCAGACTGCATCAAATTATTGCCCGGGTTAATGAAGAAATTGTTGAGAATGTTGCTAAATTTGTACGGGTTGAACTCGCTTTGGTACTGTTAACAAGTTGTTTCACTTGGATAACTTTTAGAGTATTAGGTATTGACAGTGCAGCGACTTATGGTTTTTTAGCAGGTGTTTTTGATGTTATTCCGATTATGGGACCGGGAATGATTTTTATTCCGGCGGCGATTGTCAGTTTTTTTATTCAGAAGTATTCGGTGGCTTTGATAATAATTGGTTCTTATTTTGTACTGATTTTCATCCGGCAAGTGGTCCAATTAAGGCTTGTCGGAGATTGTTTTAATTTCCATCCCCTGTTGACATTATTAGTCTTCTATGTTGGATTAAAGCTTTTTGGGATTATTGGCATCATATTAGGACCAATCATCTTGATTGTTTTACGGGGATATTACCGGATCGTGAAGCAATTTTGGGATAATGATCAAATTGCTGAAACTTGAAAGCAGATGGAGTGAATCTAACGTGATCAAATTAGCAATCTTAGGCTCTACCGGCTCAATTGGACAACAGGCTTTAGAAGTAATCAATCAGTTTCCGGAAAAATTTGAACTGGTTGCCCTTGCCGCAGGTCAAAACATCGAGTTGCTGGCGGAACAGGTAAGGCAGTACCGGCCAAAATATGTTGCTGTTGGCGACGAAAAACGTTATTCAGACCTTGTCGAATCTGTTAAAGGTCTTGATGTCCAGGTTATGGCCGGACTTTCCGGACTGATTGAGATTGCTACCATCACCGAGGTTGAACTGCTTCTTACCGCGGTAGTTGGTGCGGTAGGTATTGAACCGACTTTGGCTGCAATCAGATCAAAGAAGCGAGTTGCATTGGCCAACAAAGAGACGCTTGTAGCTGCCGGTTCAATCGTTATTCCGGAAGCCAAAAAGCATGGAGTAGCAATAATTCCAGTCGACAGTGAACACAGTGCTATCTTTCAGTGTTTGGAAGGCCGTGAACCTTCACAGGTAAATAAAATTATTCTGACTGCTTCCGGAGGACCGTTCCTTAGATTCAAAGTTGAAAAATTGGAAAATGTAACCGTTGCGCAGGCATTGAAGCATCCGAACTGGAACATGGGCGGGAAGATCACAATTGATTCGGCGACGATGTTTAATAAAGGGCTGGAAATAATTGAAGCCCACTGGTTGTTTGATATGGAGTACGACAAGATTGATGTGGTGATTCATCCTGAAAGTATTGTCCATTCCTTGGTGGAATTAGTTGATGGTTCATTAATTGCCCAACTTGGACTATGTGATATGAAGTTACCAATCCAACTGGGGTTGACCTATCCGGAACGTTGGAGCAGTAGCTTTCCAAAGTTGGATCTGACAAAAGCAAAACAACTTAATTTTTTAGAGGTTGACACTAATTTGTTTCCAGCGATATCATTAGCTTATAAGGCCGGTAGAACCGGAGGCTGTCTTCCGGCAATTTTTAATGCGGCGAATGAAGCAGTCGTAGCCGAATTTTTACGGGGGAAAATCAAGTTTACCCAAATTAGTAGTATTGTAGCTGAAGTTATGGGATATTCTTTAAAAGAGAATTTTAGTAAAGTTCCCAGTTTGGAAGAGATTTTAAGAGCGGACCAATGGGCCAGAAAAGCAGCGCTGCAGTTGTTAGCCCAAAATTGCTAAACTGTAAGCTGAAAATTGGCAATAAATCAGGTGTATAGGAGGTAACACTGATGAGTTTTTTAAATTCGATCTGGCAGACAGTATTATTACTCAGTATTTTAGTAGTCGTCCATGAATTTGGTCATTTTATTATGGCGCGGTTATTCGGCGTTAAAGTTTATGAATTTTCAATCGGATTCGGACCTTTGATTGGTAAAATAACTAAAAATAATATTCAATACTCTTTTCGCTGGTTTTTGCTTGGCGGATTTGTGAAAATTGCCGGGCTGGATATTGCTTTGGAAGGGGAAGAGCAGGAAGGTACTTCTGAAACTGAACCAGTTAAGACCTTTCAGGATATTTCGTTGTTACAAAAGATTGCCGTTATTGCAGCAGGACCGGTTTTTAATATTATTTTAACCATAATCCTGGTGTTTGTTACAGCGGCATTTGTAGGCGTACCGTCTAGAATCAAAGACGAGGAACCGGTGATTGAACAAGCAATCCCTGGTACTCCGGCGTTTAATGCCGGGTTGCGTCCGGGAGACCGTTTGGTGGAGATTAACAATGAACCGGTTAAAGTCTGGTCTGATATTCCCCGGCTTGTTAATAAATATGGAGGGGAAACATTAGATGTTAAAATTCTCCGCAATAATGAATATTTCAATAAACAGATTACTCCGATTTATAATCAGGAAAGTTATTTTATCGGGATTGAACGCCAGGCGGTTTATGAACGAATGCCAGTTGGTGAAGCATTTAAAAAGGCATTCTCTTATACCTGGGAGTTAATCAGTGCTACAGTGAAGACATTTTATTTGATCTTTACCGGAAAATTAAAAGATGGATTTATGGGGCCGATTGGAATGGTTACGGTAATGGAACAAAATACCCAATTACCTTTATATTATACAATGATTTTAGCGGTCCAAATCAGTCTGTTTTTAGGAATGTTCAATCTGCTGCCGATACCATTACCGTTACTTGATGGCGGGTGGATCGTAATCTTACTTTTGGAGAAGTTATTGCGTCGCGAGTTTACTGCGGAACAGAAAGCAGCGGCGCAGATGGTTGGCTTATCGCTGGTGTTGATCTTGGGTGTAATGATTGCCTATTCTGATATCTTACGATCAATTCAGCGCTTTTTTGGAGGATGATCCATGCCACGTAAACCAGTAAAAAGAATTTGGGCTGATCCGAACCGTGAGGGACGCTTTGGTGGCCGGTCAGCGAAACGCTATTGTTCGCGTTGCGGCAATACGGTTCAGAAAGTCCGGATCTTAAAATCTCTTAATCTCTGTGAGTTCTGTGTTAAAGAATTACAGGCAAAGCGGGATGGTAAGTTTAGTTGTCGCGGGTGTGGCAAAGTTTCACCGGAAGAGATCAGAGCGCATAATGGATATTGTGATGAATGTGTCTGCGTGGCCTGCGGGCGTCCGGACCCGGTAAGTGTCCGGAAAACGCGGCTTTGTTCCAAGTGCAGTAGCACGATAATGAATGATTTCTGCAGAAAATGCGGTAAGGAAGCCGGAGCGCAGGTTAAGAAGAATCACGGACTGTGTGATGCCTGTAAGAAAGGATAAATGGCGAATAAAACCTCTTGATTAGGGGTTTTTTTCTTTTTTAAAAATTAATTCGTTCCTTTCTTAACAACTGGCCATAAGAATGGTATAATCAGTTGGGAAGAACTATGAGGAGTCAACTGATGACCAGTAATTCAAAGACAAAAGTGATTCGAGTTGGTCCGGTTGCGATTGGCGGTGGTAACCCTATCGCGATTCAATCGATGACAAACACCGATACCAGGGATCGGCAGGCAACTTTGGCACAGATTAAATCATTAGCTGCTGCCGGATGTGAGATCATCAGGCTGGCAGTTCCTGATGAGGAAGCAGCCAATAATCTGGAATATTACGTTAACAATACGCCAGTGCCGCTGGTGGCCGATATTCATTTTGATTACCGCTTGGCATTGACAGCTATTAAAGCCGGAGTTGCCAAGTTACGAATCAATCCCGGCAATATTGGTGGTACAGAACGGGTTAAAGTATTGGCTGATGCAGCGAAAGATCAAGGGATTCCGATCCGAATCGGGGTTAATGCCGGATCTTTAGAGAAGGATTTACTGGAGCAATATAATGGACCGACACCTGAAGCAATGGTCGAAAGTGCCTTACGTCATGTCCGGTTGTTAGAAGCAGTGCATTTTGATGATATTGTGATTTCACTAAAAGCATCGTCAGTGGCGAAGACTGTACGGGCCTATCAACAAATTGCCAGGCAATGCAATTATCCGTTACATATTGGGATTACTGAAGCCGGGACTTGGTACCGTGGTTCAATCAGATCCGCTGTCGGACTGGGAATCTTACTTTGGGAGGGTGTCGGCGACACTTTAAGAGTCTCACTGACCGGCGACCCGGTCCGTGAAGTCCGGGCCGGAAAGGAAATACTCCAGGCACTGAATCTCCGGTCGTTTGGGGCAGAGATCATCTCCTGTCCAACCTGTGGGCGTTGCCGGGTTGATCTTGAAAGATTGGCGGATGAAGTTGAAAAACTAACTGCTAACATCGAAAAACCTTTAAAGATTGCGGTAATGGGTTGCGCCGTTAATGGCCCCGGAGAAGCTAAAGAGGCTGATCTGGGTATTGCCGGAGGAAAAGGTGAAGGGCTCATCTTTCGGAAAGGAAAGACAATCCGTAAAGTAACAGAAGATAAAATAATCGAAGCTTTAAAAGAAGAGCTGGCAATCTTATTGCAAGATAATTGAAGCAGACAAAACTGTAAAGTAAGATAGGATTATAATTAGTATAATTGGGGGTATTTAGATGCGGCAATCACAATTATTTGCACCAACATTAAGAGAAACACCTGCGGAGGCAGAGATAATAAGTCATAAACTGATGCTGCGGGCAGGAATGATCCGGAAATCAGCGGCCGGAATCTATACTTATCTGCCCTTGGCCCAACGGGTGCTTACCAAAATAGCTAAAATTATCCGGGAAGAGATGGATCGGGAAGGCGGACAGGAATTGGCTCTCCCAATTGTGCAACCGGCTGAAATTTGGAAAGAAAGTGGTCGTTGGGATGTATATGGTGATGAGATGTTTCGGCTTGAAGACCGTCATCAACGCCAGTTCTGTCTAGGGCCGACCCATGAAGAGATTATCACAACCATCGTTAAAAATGACGTGCGTTCCTATCGGGATTTACCATTAAGACTTTATCAATTGCAAAATAAATACCGGGATGAGATCCGTCCGCGCTTTGGGTTGATGCGTGGCCGCGAGTTTATCATGAAAGATCTTTATTCATTTGATGTTGATGAAGCTGGTTTGGAAGAGAGTTATCAAGCAATGTACCGGGCTTATACCAGAGTATTTTCACGCTGCGGTTTGAAGTTCAGAGCGGTTGATGCCGATTCCGGAGCGATCGGCGGTAACTCCAGTCAGGAGTTTATGGTTCTGGCTGAAGCAGGAGAAGCTTTGATTCTCTACTGCAATACTTGTAATTATGCTGCGAATGTTGAGAAAGCAATCTCCAAGACAGTCACTCCTCAATTTGACGGCAGTATTAAAGAGCTGGAATTGGTGGCCACACCCGACCAAAAAACGATTGATCAGGTTTGTTCCTTCTTGGGAGTGGCACCGGAGTCTACGGTTAAGACCCTCTTTTATGGCACCGGTTCAGAATATGTTGCAGTCTTAGTCCGTGGTGACGATCAAGTTAACGAAGTCAAATTGGGTAATCTAATTGGAGGAAATAAGCTTTATTTGGCATCACCGGAAGAAATTCATGAAGTTTTAGGATTGCCGGTTGGTTATGTTGGGCCGGTCGGGTTAGAAAAATATCAGGTAAAAATTTATGCAGATTTAACCGTTAAGGATCTGCATCAAGTGGTTGTCGGTGCAAATCAAAGCGGGTTCCACTATCGGAATGTCGAGCCGGATCGTGACTTCAACAATGTTGAATATGTTGATCTGCGAACCGTTAAAAGCGGTGAATTATGCCCGCATTGTGATGGCCGTTTAAGTGAAGCCAGGGGAATTGAAGTTGGGCAAATCTTTAAACTTGGTACCAAATATAGTAAAGCGCTCAATGCCAATTTTCTTGATGACAAAGGACAAAGTAGACCAATAATAATGGGCTGTTATGGGATTGGCGTCAGCCGTACCATGGCTGCCGCAATTGAACAGAATTATGACGAGAATGGGATCAAATGGCCACTGGCAATTGCTCCGTATCAGGTGCACCTGATTGCAGTAGGAGCAGATCAACTGCCGTTGGCCGAGCAACTGTACAACGGACTGTTGGGTGCAGGAGTTGAAGTCCTGTTCGATGATCGCAATGAACGGCCGGGAGTTAAGTTTAAGGATGCTGATTTGATCGGTATTCCGCTTCGGATCACGCTTGGTCCCAAAGGAATTGCCCAAGGTGAGGCGGAAGTCAAATACCGCCATACTGGCAATGAGGAACGTTGGAATCTCAATGATATAATCAGTAAAGTAAAAGATTATTTGAAAGACAATGATTCGACGGACAGCAAAATATGAGGTGAAATAACATTGGAAGGCGCTTATGTAATTAAGCCAAATAATCGTTCATTAAAAGCTTTTAAGGGGATTGAAGAGGTCTCCTTTTCTTTTCCAATTCAGCCGGTTTTGGAAGAAGGCTTGATCTCTGAGATTATTGTTAATACTGCTAATTCAACTTGGGAGATTGTGCTGTATTTAAAAAGCGGATTAAGTGATCCTCAGATTAAAGAGCTTGAAGAGGCTTTATGTTCGCTGACTTTAGGGCTGGAAAGGGTAAAATTAAAGGTTATTGCGGCTGAAGATCTGCCCCCGCTTGCCGAACGTCTGGAATCAATCTGGGAAAAGTTTGTCGTGACTGTCTCCCAACAACATACTGGGGTTAATGGTTGGTTGAGCGAGGCTAAGTATAACTTAGTTCACAATAGTCTTGAAATCCAAGTCCGTAACAAAGCCGGAGTTGAATATTTAGAAAAGCGCCGGGAGGAACTCCAGGCGATCTTATTCGAATTGTTACTGGAAGAACTCAAATTGAGTTTTGTTGTTGGTGACTACAATGAGAAAATTATTGAAGATGAGCAGCGTAAAGAGTTAGAAGAAGAAGAATACTTTAAATCGCTGTTGAACGAATTCAGCCAATCGAAAGCAACAACTTCTAAAGCGAGTACGCCTTCATCCGTGGCGGATTCTGATGTCATCTATGGGAAAAAGATAACTGCTCCCTCGATTGCGATTAAAGAATTAATTGAAGAAGATGAGCAGGTGGTTGTTACCGGAGAAATTTTTCGGTTTGAAACCAAAGTTGCCAAGAGTGGCAAGAAGTTTTATTTGGGTGATCTGACCGATTATACCGATTCGATCAGCTTTAAGATTTTTCCCCGGAAGTCCGAACCATTGGAAGAAACATTAAAGGAGGGTAAATGGGTCCGGGTCCGGGGTGATCTCCAGTTTGATCCCTATGCAAAAGAGCTGACCTTACTTGTTTCGGATATTAATAATGCTTCCAATCCGATTGCCAGAGTTGATGAGGTTGAGCAACCCGAAGAGAAACGGATTGAGCTCCATCTGCATACCAAAATGAGTGCGATGGATGCTACCGTCGATGCCGTTGAAGCAGTGAAATTAGCCTCGAAGTTTGGCCATAAAGCAGTGGCAATCACTGATCATGGGGTGGTTTTGGCATTTCCTGAAGTCTACCGTGCTGCTCAAAAATTCGGAATTAAAGTGATCTACGGTTTAGAAGGATATTTAGTTGATGACGGGACCCCAATTGCGGTCGGACCTTTAATCAATCAATTAAACCTTGCAAAGACCGTCTACACTGTATTTGATATTGAGACTACCGGTTTTAATCCCTGGAAGGAAGATCTGATTGAGATTGGAGCAGTTAAGATCCAAGGCGGAAAGATAATCGACCAATTCCACAGCTTGATCAAGCCGACCAAGGAACTTTCAGTTGAGATCCAGAAATTAACGGGGATTACCCCGGAGATGCTTCAGGATGCTCGCGAAGCTTTACCCGTTGTTACCGAATTTATGGATTTTATCAAAGATACGGTACTGGTGGCTCATAATGCCCAGTTTGATGTTAATTTTATCAAAGTCAAACACCAACAGTTGTTTGAGACGAAGATCGATCCAACCTATATTGATACCTTAAGTTTAGCGCGTTCGGTTTGGCCCGGACTGAAGAGCTACCGGTTAAACGTAGTTGCCAAAGAATTAAACATTCAGTTGTTAAGTCATCATCGTGCCACCGATGATGCCCGTTGTGCAGCTGAAATCTTACTAAAAGCATTTGACAGAATTGCTGACCGTGACTTTAAGCAGTTGGCAGAGTTGAATAAGCTGATCAAAGAAAGCGGCGTCGAAAATTTAAGGACCCATCATATTGTTTTACTGGTTAAGAACCAAACCGGATTGAAAAATCTTTATAAGTTAGTTTCGGATTCACATGTTCAGTATTTTCACCGTCACCCCCGGATTCCCCGTTCCCGTCTGGTTGAATTACGCGAAGGATTATTGTTGGGGACAGCTTGCGAAGCGGGGGAGTTCTATGGTCTGTTCCTGGACGGCGCTTCTGATGAGCGAATCGAAGAAGTTGCCAGCTTTTATGATTATTTTGAGATTCAACCGCTGGCTAACAATCAATTTTTAGTTGATTCGGGGCGTCTTGCTTCAGTCGAAGAATTGAAAGAGATCAACCGCCGGATCTATGATTTGGGATTGAAGATGGGGAAACCGGTTGTTGCAACCTGTGATGTTCATTTCCTCCATCCCCATGAAGCGATTTACCGGAAGATCTTATTGATGGGACAAGGTTTTGAGGATGCAGATAATCAGGCACCACTCTATTTCCGGACCACCAACGAGATGCTTACGGAGTTTGCTTATCTTGGTACGGAAGCTGCCAAGCAGGTGGTAGTGACCAATACCCATTTAATCCTGGACCAAATTGAAGATGTTCAACCAATTCCGGAGAAGTTCTATCCTCCAATCATTGAGGGTTCGGAGGTTGAGATCCGAGAGATGGCCTATGCCAGAGCATACGAATTGTATGGCGATCCGTTGCCGGAAATAGTCAAAGACCGCCTTGAATGGGAATTGAAGAGTATCATTGGGCATGGTTATGCCGTATTATATTTGATTGCGCATAAATTAGTTAAAAAATCATTGGATGACGGTTATCTGGTTGGTTCCCGGGGATCAGTAGGTTCTTCATTTGTTGCTACGATGTGCAATATTACTGAGGTTAATCCCCTTCCGGCCCATTATCGCTGTCCCCAATGTAAATACAGCGAGTTTAAGGAGACCGGAGCAATCGGTTCCGGTTATGATTTGCCATCGAAGTCTTGTCCTAACTGTGGTCATGATCTGATTAAGGACGGCCAGGATATTCCTTTTGCTACTTTTATGGGGTTTGAAGGAGATAAAGAGCCTGATATTGACTTGAATTTCTCCGGTGATTACCAACCAAAGGTTCATAAATATACGGAAGAGCTGTTTGGAAAGGGTTTTGTCTTCCGGGCCGGGACAATAACCGGTTTAGCAGAGAAGATGGCCTTTGGTTTTGTCAAAGGTTATATGGAGGATAAAGGGATTAAGCTGCGTCAGGCGGAGATGAACCGTCTGGTTAAGGGATGTACCGGAGTACGGCGGTCAACCGGTCAGCATCCGGGTGGTATGGTAGTAGTCCCGAAAGATCAGGAGATTTATAATTTTACCCCGATTCAATATCCGGCGAATGATCGTAATGCGGAATGGATCACTACTCATTTTGATTTTCATGGGGCATTGGAAGGGCGTTTGGTTAAGCTGGACATCCTCGGACACGATGATCCGACCGTGATCCGGATGCTCTATGACTTAACCGGAATTGATCCGAAGACGGTCCCATTGGATGATCCTGAAACCATGCGGATCTTCTCATCGGTTGAGCCGCTTGGTATTTCGGCGGAAGATCTGGGATTTGACCTGGGTTCGTTAGGGATTCCCGAGTTTGGTACCGGATTTGTACGCCAGATGCTTGCTGAAACAAGACCTACGACTTTTTCGGAGTTAATCTATATTTCCGGTCTGTCTCACGGTACCAATGTGTGGCTTGGTAACGCCCAGGAACTGATTAAGAACGGCCAGGCGAAACTCTCTGAAGTTATCTCTACCCGTGATGACATTATGAACTATTTGATCTTTAAGGGCCTGCCTTCAAAGACTGCTTTTAAGATTATGGAGAAAGTCCGTAAGGGTAAAGGGCTTGATGAAGATGACATCAAGATTATGAAAGAGCATCAAGTCCCTGATTGGTACATTGATTCCTGTCTGAAGATTAAGTATATGTTTCCCAAAGCTCATGCTGTTGCGTATGTGATGATGGCGTTCCGGATTGCTTATTTCAAGGTGCACTACCCGGTTGCTTTCTATGCAACCTATTTTACGGTCCGTGCCGATGAGTTTGATGCGGATATCGTAGTTCAAGGCGAGAAAGCAATCAAAAATGTTCGCGAACAGATCAAGCAGAAAGGAAATGACACCACCCAGCGGGAGAAGAACCTGGATACAATTCTGGAGATGGTACAGGAAGCAATGCTTCGGGGCATTAAGTTTTTACGGGTTGATATCTATAAATCCGATCCGCATAAATTTATCATCACTCCGGAAGGGTTGTTGCCACCGCTGGCGTCGTTGCAGGGATTAGGAGAGAATGCAGCTAATTATTTGGCTGCAGCCCGAGAAGAAGGTGAATTTGTTTCGATCGAAGACTTAAAAACCAGGGCCAGATTGAGTTCGGCAGTTATTGAAGTCTTGCAAAAACATGGCTGTCTCGAAGGAATGTCCGAAACTGATCAATTAACCCTCTTTTAGAGACTAAAAAAGGAAGCCGGTAGGTAGCTTCCTTTTTTGATCTGCTAAACTTGTATCGATTGGAAGATTGTCAGTTGTTCCCAATTTCTCAAGAATTAAGGGTTATTTAAGTTTTGTCGGGATGAACAGGTCTACGACACCAATTACTAAAGAAGCTAGTAGGGAGCCGACTATGGAGACCGACATTCCGGGAACAATAAATTGAGTAACGTAAATTACGATAGCTGAGACAAGGAAGCCAACGACTCCATGTGCATATGGAGAGATATCTCTTCCAAGAACCAACTCTACTAGATAACTGATACCGGCGATCACGAGCGCTGCTAATAATGCTGTTCCAAAGCTGATCGCTTTAAAACCCGGAACAAAAGCACCAATTAACATTAAAACTAACGCCGCGATTACAAACCGGACAATTGTTCTTAGCCAATCCATGACATCACCTCCTTTTGGAGACGTCAAATTCTTTAATAGCTTACCCGCATCCAACTTCGAGTATACTAATTTTTAATGGAAAATAATAACAGGCTGGTGTGAATGATTGATTTTGTTTCTGGAGAGAATATGGTTATCTAAGGGGGAGTATTGATGCGAAAAATATATGGGATCTTTCAAAACCTTAATGATGCTAAAATAGCGATTGGAAAGATCAAAGTTACGGCTTGGAATCGTGCCAGGATAACATTGATCTGTCCCGAAACTAATCAAGACACTCAGGATAATTATTATGAATTTGGCTGTGCCAATTTTATTGCTAATACCATGCCGGTATTGTCTAATTGGAACGGATTTAAAGAGCAGGAGATACCTGGAGTAGGGAAAGTTAAGGTTGCAACAATTGATCACCGGATTAATCAGCATGATTTGAGTTTTTTACGACGGGCCATCAGTGAACAGAAAGTTTCAGTAGTTATCGAAGTTGAACCGGAATTATCGGATAAAGTCCACTACTTACTTGAAAATCAAGGCGCAGATGTCTTAGTAACCAATACCAAAGCGAAAGACACAATTACAAATCAGGGTAAAACCTGATTAATTTATTTCTCTTTTAAAGCAGGATTTAAATTGGCAAAAGGCGAATTGTACCAATCTCAGGAGGAATGAGATGGTAAACAACCGAGGCGCGAGAATCAATGAAGTATTCCCCGACAGTATTGCTGATGAATTAGGCTTAGAAGCAGGCGATTTAATTTTAGCGATCAATGGTGTCGAGTTAACGGATTTAATCCAATTTTTACACGAATCCTCTAATGAACAGGTGACACTGGAAGTCCAAAAAAAAGATGGCGAAATCTTTGAAATTGAGTTTGAGAAAGATCCGAATGAGTTTTTGGGACTTACTTTAGAGGATGTAGTATATGATCAGGTTAACACCTGTAAAAATCATTGCATATTCTGTTTTGTCCATCAACTTCCTAAAGGACAACGCAGCACATTATATGTTCAAGATGATGATTACCGGTTATCATTTCTGCAAGGTTGTTACATAACTCTGACCAATCTCTCCGAAGCCGATTGGAACCGGATCGAGA
Source organism: Bacillota bacterium (assembly GCA_029553165.1). GTDB lineage: Bacteria > Bacillota > UBA4882 > UBA8346 > UBA8346 > JAKPCT01. The sequence goes on along the minus strand of JAKPCT010000069.1, from coordinate 11,800 downwards.
CTCTCCACTTAAGTCCGTTATACATCTCGGTTCATGCTACGGAACCAACTGTTAGGAGAAGATTACTGGGTTGCAGGGATGCTGATCAAATAATGTCCCAACTACAAAGATTGGCAAAGGCGGACATAACTGTCCATACCCAAGCAGTTATTTGTCCCGGTATTAATGATGGAGTAATCTTAGAGCAGACCATCAATGATTTATTCTCATTATGGCCCAATATTGCAAGTTTAGCGGTGGTTCCGGTAGGATTGACCGAGCATCGTGAAAACCTGTACCAACTCCAAAAATTTAAGCCCGATGAAGCCAGTCGTGTTCTAGATCTCGTCCACCAATACCAACAGCAATTTTTGGATAGAACCGGAACCCGATTTGTTTTTGCTGCGGATGAATGGTATATTCAAGCTGGAAGACCAATTCCCGCCAACGAGGATTATGAGGATTATCCGCAGTTGGATAACGGTGTTGGTCTGATTCGGTGGTTTATAACGGAGTTTGAGGAGAATTTACCTGATTTTATCCAAGCTTTAACAAGTTTAAAACAAGAATATGTTATTGTAACCGGTGTCTCCACCAAAGGGTTGTGGGATTATTTAATAACACGATTGAATCAAGAATGCCCCGAGCTGCGGATCAGTTCAATCCATGTTGAAAACCAATTTTTTGGCAGGACAGTAACGGTAACGGGGCTCCTAAGTGGGCAGGATCTGATGCGAGCAATTATTAACCATCCGGGAACAGCCGAAACGCTTTATCTCATTCCGCAGATAACGCTGAAACAGGGTGAGGATTTATTCTTGGATGGGCTCAGTTTGGAGGAACTGATCAGTGGCTGTCAACCTAAAAAAATCGCCGTGGTGCCAACCCGAGCTTATGATTGGCTCTGCTGGTTTGAAGAATTAGCAAATAATCAATGTTAAAAAGGATGTGTACTGATTGCCCAAAGCAATTGTTGCAATAGTTGGTCGACCCAACGTTGGTAAATCAACTTTATTTAATAGAATAGCCCGCCAAAGACTGGCAATTGTTGAGGATACTCCGGGGGTAACCAGGGATCGGCTCTATACTTCAGCTGTGTGGTTAGATCGGGAATTTGTGTTGATCGACACGGGCGGAATCACTGATGAAAACGATACTATCCAAGTCCAAATTCGGAAACAAGTCGAAATTGCCCTGGAAGAAGCTGATGCCATTATCATGGTGGTTGATGGCCGTCAGCCGTTGACAACGTCGGACCATCAGGTTGCTGATCTGCTGCGTCGTACTAACAAACCGGTAGTGTTAGCGGTTAATAAAATTGAAGATGTCAACCAAGTGATTGATTATGATGTTTATACCCTGGGATTAGGTGAACCAATCTTAATCTCGGCGGAACATGCTAAAAACATTGGGGATCTGTTGGATGCGGTAATGAGTAAAATCCCACAGCAGACCGAGGCCGAACTTGAAGATGTGATCAGGGTAACTTTTGTTGGCCGTCCTAATGTTGGAAAGTCATCGTTAGTAAATGCAATGTTAGGAAAAGAAAGAGTAATTGTCAGTGATATTCCGGGGACAACCCGTGATGCAATTGATACCCCTGTTACAATTGACGGGACTAATTACCTGTTAGTTGATACCGCCGGTATCCGCCGCAAGTCAAAAGTTGAAGAGGCAGTTGAGTACTATAGCGTATTACGGGCGATGCGGGCGGTTGAACGTTCCGATGTGGTAATCTTAGTGATTGATGCTACTCAAAATGTTGCCGAGCAGGATTTAAAGATCGCCAGTATCATTCAGGAAGCGGGTAAAGCTTGTATTATTTTAATCAATAAATGGGATTTGGTTGTGAAAGACAGTAAAACGGTGGATGTCTTTACTGAAAAGATCCGTGATGAACTGGAATTTATTGATTATGCGCCGATTTTATTTGTCTCGGCCAAAACCGGGCAACGCCTGCAAAAACTGCCGGCATTAATCAACCAAGTGATGGAGAATTATCTTTTTAGAGTATCAACCAATCGTTTAAATGAAATAATTGCTGATGCGATGATGCTTCATCAACCACCAGCATACCGAGGAAAACCGTTTAAGATTTATTATTCAACCCAGATTAAGGTTAAGCCTCCGACTTTTAGCTTAACCGTCAGTGATCCTGAAGGGATGCAGCCCTCATACCAAAGGTATTTGGAGAATAAACTCCGCGAGTACTTTGGTTTTCAGGGAACACCAATTAAATTTTATTTAAAGACTAATAAAAAATAAGATTAAACTATATGAAAGTTGAGGTTCAAGAGTGGAATATCTGAAATTAGTTCTGATTCTGGTTTTAAGTTATTTAATTGGTTCAATTTTAACCGGTGATCTGGTTGCCCGTTTGAAAAAGGTCGATCTGCGCAATCAAGGCAGCGGTAATGTAGGTGCTACCAACGTATTTCGCAATATGGGTTCATTGTTCGGAGCAATTGTCCTGCTGGGCGATGCTTTAAAGGGATTGATTGTGGTACTCTTAGTAAAAAGGGTTTGGGGTGCAAGTTTAGGAATTGATTTGGCTGTATTGGCAGGAATTATGGTAATTGTTGGCCATAATTGGTCGATTTTTGCCAAATTTAAGGGTGGTAAAGGAATTGCAACTTCATTGGGAGTAGCAATCGGATTGACTCCATTAAGTTTAAGCATCGCTGTGACAGCTTGGATTATAATTTTTGTTATTGGCGGATATGTATCGTTAGCATCTGTTATTGCAGTAACTCTCTATCCGTTAGCGGTCTATCTTTTCTACAAAGGTGATTTGGCAAAACTGTTGTTTGCATTTTTAATAATGATCTTAGCAATTTATCGTCACAAACAAAATATCATTCGGCTATTTAAAGGTGAAGAGAACCGGATTTTGTACAAAAATAAGAGGGGTGCCAAGCAAGAATGATTGGGGTAATTGGAGGCGGAGGCTGGGGTACTGCCTTAGCGAAATTGTGCGCTGACAAGGGTTATCAGGTAACGATCTGGGCGCGCGAAGCGGAAGTAGTTGATGAGATTAATTTTAAACATACCAATAGTACTTTCTTAGCAGGGGTAGAGTTGCCAGATTCGGTTACTGCAAGCACTAATCTGGCCGAAGTAGTTTCAGCTAAGAAATATTTGATAGTAACTGTTCCGAGTCAGTGGGTCCGAAGCGTAGTCCGGGAGATTAAGGAGTATGTTAGTCCGGATACGGTAATCATCAGTGCTTCTAAAGGGATTGAAGTCGGTAGTTTACAATTAATTACCGATATTATCTGTGAAGAACTGCCGCAGGTTGATCCCAATGCGGTGATTGCTTTATCAGGGCCAACCCATGCCGAAGAGGTAGCCCGTAAGATTCCGACTGTAGCAGTTGTAGCAACACCATCATTGAAGTACGCGGAAGAAGTTCAAGATCTGCTGATCACTTCTTATTTCAGAGTTTATACCAATCCTGACCGTATTGGTGTTCAACTGGGAGGCGCGCTTAAAAATGTAATTGCGTTAGCTGCCGGTATCTCGGATGGACTGCAGTTTGGTGATAACACTAAAGCAGCTTTGGTTACCAGGGGAATGGCGGAGATGGCCCGTTTGGGAGCAGCTATTGGCGCGAAAACTCCCACGTTTGCCGGAGTGTCCGGGATGGGTGATCTGTTTGTTACTGCTTACAGTAAACATAGCCGTAATTCATGGGCCGGACGGGAATTGGGAATGGGTAAAAGTTTGAGTGAGGTTATGAATTCAACCAAAATGGTAATCGAAGGAGTTGCGACCACTCAAGCTGCTTATAAATTGGCTACCAGCTTGAAGGTTGAGATGCCAATTACTTTTGTAACCTATCGGATTTTATATGAAAATATTTCGCCACTGGATGGGGTACGTCAGCTGATGGAGCGGGTACGGACCCATGAGATGGAGGAAGTGGTATCAGCGACATATACTTGGTTATAGCAAGTGTTATGAAAACAATTTTTTAAGGCAACTTGTTTAGCTACAAGTTGTTTTTTTAAATAATATTTTATATGAAAAGAAAGATTATCTTTGACTGTTACCGACATTAAACCTGGATTTGTTGATACCGCCATGGCAATAGGAGAAGGACTTTTTTGGGTAGCACCACCGGCAAAAGCAGCATTGCAAATATATCAAGTGATTAGAGCTAGGAAAGAACATGCTTATATTACCAAACGTTGGTGTTTGATAGCTTGGTTACTAAAGGTAATGCCAAATTGGTTGTACCAAAGAATATAAATTGAAGGGGTAAATTGTAATTAATATAATATTTATATACAAAGATTTTTAATGGTTGAGGTGTTAAAATGGGAAAAAGACCGAAGCGAGTGGTGTATTTTGACGTGGTTACAATTGGTGATGAGAACTGCCGGCTAGTTGATCTGGCTCCTTAGAAAGTTTTAACGGGGCTAGATGAGGAGAGCCAATTACTAACAGGTGCTCAAATTTTTTTGGGTTTATATCTAATATTTGAAAAACCAGGAAGGAATAATTAAAAATCTATAGAATTTTAACGAGGATGTTACAATATTATAATAATATCCTGAGGTGAAAATCAGTTAATTGTATAAATTAAGTATAAAGTTTTTTTAAATACTAACCGATAAATAAATAGTGTTTTTTGAATATTACAGTGGTAGAAATCGTTGCGTCACAATGCGACATATTAATGGCTTCTTTAGTTAATTATCTATAGTACAGTATTAATAATTTGGTTTTAAAAGGCAGTAAAGTTTTTTTAGGCTCTAAATCAAATTTATTTCAGAAATGGGGTGATAATTAACTGAAAGTATCTTGAAAGATTGTTTTGCCACTAATTGATTTTAATCAAATCAAAAAGACTTAAAAAAAGGAGCAAATATCGATGAAAAAGATAATCATTTCACTTCTGGCGTTTGTTATGATCTTCAGTTTAGTAGGATGCAATAAAAAAGCATCTAATAAAATCCTTGTTGGAGTTGCAATGCCAACCCAGTCTTTACAACGCTGGAATCAGGATGGTTCCAATATGAAAAAACAACTTGAGGAAAAAGGTTATCAAGTTGACTTGCAATATGCCAATAATGATGTTAATACCCAAATTCAACAGCTTGAAAATATGATCACCAAAGGCTGCAAAGTATTGGTAATTGCATCAATCGACGGTTCAGCGCTTACTGATGTTCTGAAGAAGGCTGCTGACAATGATATCCGTGTTATCGCTTATGACCGTTTGATCATGAACACCGAAGATGTTGACTATTATGCAACCTTTGATAACTTTAAAGTTGGTGTTATTCAAGGTCGATATATTGAAGAAAAACTTGGTCTGAAGGAAGGCAATGGTCCATTTATCGGAGAATTGTTTGCCGGTTCTCCTGATGATAACAATGCTACCTTCTTCTACAATGGTGCAATGAGCATTTTGCAACCTTATATCAATGACGGTAAATTAGTTATTACCAGTAAACAAACTGATTTTACCACAATTGCTATTCAAGGTTGGGATTCAGCTAAAGCCCAAGCAAGAATGGATAACCTGATTACTGCTCATTATGCCGGCGGTAAAAAACTTGATTTTGTACTTTCTCCTAATGACAGCTTAGCGATTGGTATTGTTACTTCGCTTAAGAATGCCGGTTTTGGTACCGCTTCCAAACCTTATCCAATCATTACCGGTCAAGATTGCGATAAACCAAACGTAATTGCAATGATCAACGGTCAACAATCAATGTCTATCTTTAAGGATACCAGAACTCTTGCATCAAAAGTTGTTGAGATGGTTGATGCCTTGATGAAAGGTGAAGAAGCACCTATCAACGATACCGAAACCTACAATAATGGAGTAAAAACAGTTCCTTCATTCCTCTGCGATCCAGTTTATGCTGATGCTAATAACTACAAAGAGATCCTTATTGATAGCGGTTACTACAAAGAATCTGATTTACAATAAGTATCTAATGGTTAGCAAAATTCTTAATGAATTTTGCTAACCATCAATAAGTTAAATGTGCTTTTGAATCTATTTCAATACTGAAATAGATTCAAAAGCATTAGCTGTTTTAAACGGTATTTCCTGAATAAGTATATCGAAGCAAATATTAACGGATGGATAATATGATTATTCTTGAAATGATCAACATTACAAAGCAGTTTGATGGTGTTAAGGCACTTGAAAATGTGAATTTGAAAGTAATGTCGGGTGAGATTCATGCGTTGGTCGGTGAAAATGGGGCCGGTAAGTCAACGTTAATGAATGTATTAAGTGGCGTCTATCCGCATGGTACTTACAGTGGGGAAATATTATTTCAAGGTAAAAACTGTCACTTTAGAGGTATTAGAGATAGCGAAAAGGAAGGAATTGTAATCATTCACCAGGAGTTAGCTTTAATACCATACCTTTCGATTGCTGAAAATATTTTCTTAGGAAATGAAAGAGCGAAATCAAGTGTGATTGATTGGGATAAAACATACAATGAAGCAGCAAAACTGCTTCAAAAAGTTGATCTGGAGGAAAAACCGGATACCTTAGTTAAGGATATTGGTGTAGGAAAACAGCAGTTAGTGGAGATTGCTAAAGCATTAGCCAAGGATGTAAAGTTATTAATCTTAGATGAGCCAACAGCAGCATTGAATGAAGAGGATTCTGATAATTTATTGAATTTGTTATTAGAGTTAAAGAGCCATAATATAACTTCAATTCTTATTTCACACAAATTGAATGAAGTTTTAAAGGTGGCTGATTCGGTTACTATTTTACGTGACGGTTCAACCATTGAGACTTTAACTAAAGACGATGCTATCAGCGAAGATCGGATTATTAAAGGGATGGTTGGACGGGAATTGGTGGACCGTTTTCCGAAACGTGAACCTAAAATCGGAGAAGTACATTTTGAAGTTAAAAATTGGAACGTCTATGATCCGCTGATCAGTGAACGCCAAGTTATTAAGGATGTAAATATTAAGGTTCATCGGGGAGAGATTGTTGGAATCTCCGGATTGATGGGTTCAGGACGTACCGAATTTGCAATGAGTTTATTCGGTAAAATGTATGGCAGGAATATTAGTGGTCAAGTTATCAAAGATGGTAAGGAATTGACTATTAATAGCGTACGGCAGGCGATAGAACATGGTATGGCTTATGTTACTGAAGACCGTAAGACGGCAGGATTGATTTTAATTGACGATATTAAACACAATATTTCATTATCAAGTCTCAAAAAGATCAGTAAAAGGCTGGTTATCAATGACAATCAAGAAAACCGGGTGGCAACTGAATATCGTAAGAAATTGAACATTAAGTCATCAAGTATTTTTCAGAAGACCAGCAATTTATCCGGGGGCAATCAACAAAAGGTAGTATTGGCAAAATGGATCTTTACTGAGCCGGATATTCTGATCTTAGACGAACCTACCAGAGGGATAGATGTTGGAGCAAAATATGAGATTTATACAATTATCAACCAACTGGCCAATGAAGGTAAATCAATTATCTTTATCTCGTCTGAGCTTCCAGAGATATTAGGAATGTGCGATCGGGTATATGTAATGAATGAGGGCAGGATCGTCGGTGAATTAGACCGAAAAGATGCATCACAGGAAAGTATAATGCGGTGTATAATGCAAAGCAACAGGAGTGTGATTTAATGGAAACCATTAAAGATGTTTCAAAAAATGAAATTAAACAATCTGGAATGCATACCATTAATGATATTTTAAGCAAAAATATTCGGCAATATGCCATGTTAATCGCTTTGATAGTAATAATCATCTTCTTTCAGATTTCCACAGGTGGCATTTTATTAAAACCGATGAATGTCACGAATCTGGTACTTCAAAACAGCTATGTGCTGATCCTGGCAATTGGAATGATTCTTTGTATTCTTACCGGTGGTAATATTGACCTTTCGGTTGGTGCAATTGCTGCTTTTGTTGCCGCAATTGTAGGTCATCTTGTGATAAATATGAAGATGGGCGTAGCCCCAGCGTTGTTAATTGGACTATTAACGGGTATTATTATTGGTATTTGGCAAGGCAGTTTAATTGCTTACCTGCGAATTCCTTCGTTTATTGTAACTTTGGCAGGTATGTTGTTGTTCCGGGGACTAACGATCACCATGTTAAAAGGATTGACCCTTTCGCCATTTCCGGAGTCATTTCAAAAGATCAGTTCCGGTTTTATTCCTGATTTCTTTGCCAATTTTGGCTTCCAGCTGAACGTTACACCAATTGTTGTAGCGATCATTTTTTCAATAATCCTAATCTTGGCGCAGATCAAGAAGAGAGCTGAAAAGCTGAAAAATGAAACCGAAGTAATTCCATTCCCGTTATTTATAACGCAGTTGGTATTGATAGTATTTGCGCTCAATTTATTTGCATACTGGCTGGCTGCTTTTAGAGGTATTCCAATCATCTTGGTTATTCTTGGAGTTTTAATCATTGGTTATCACTTTTTTACCACCAAGACCGTTCCCGGACGTTATTTTTACGCTATGGGCGGTAATGAGAAAGCTGCACGCTTGTCGGGTATTGATACCAATAAAGTACTTTTCTTTGCTTATTTTAATATGGCCATTTTAGCTTCTTTGGCAGGAGTTGCTTTTGCGTCCCGGACCAATTCCGCATTTCCGCTCTTAGGTAATGGTTTTGAGATGGATGCTATTGCAGCTTGTTTCATCGGAGGCGCATCGGCTTCAGGTGGAATCGGTACTGTAATTGGTGCAATTATCGGTGCATTGGTAATGGGCGTACTCAATAACGGTATGTCAATCATGGGTGTCGGAAGTGACTGGCAGATGACAATTAAAGGCTTCGTCCTTGTTTTGGCGGTAGCATTCGACGTCCTCTCCAAAAACAAGTCAAAGGCATAAGAATAGTAAGCGAATTTTTAAGACACTGGTGCAAGCCAGTGTTTTTTCTTTGAAAAGTACCAAAGTATTATCATGATACCAGTTAATCTACGAATAGGATTAGATCTTTATTTGAATCCAATAAATTAGCTGGAAAAATGTTCTTGAAACTCCAAAATTTAAACCAGGTTATATAATTGACACTTTAAAATCAGTAATGTAATATTAATTATAATAAAATATTATGTAAACAAACCTCTCTAATGATACATAGTTAATTCAATAACTATTTTGGCTTAAAAACATAAACTTAATCATTGGGAGGAGAATATTAATGGTAATTTCTAAAAAGTCATCATTGTTCTTTTTTACTGTAATTATATTATCTATTAGTATCTTATCGGGATGTTTATTTGACAGTGGTTCACCAGAAAGCGAAAAATTGGTTCAAACTCCGGCGACTGTACCTGAAACTAAGGACGAAACTCAAATTGTGACCGATTTTAATCAGTTACTAGGTAAGAATCCGCAAATAGGAGAAATTATTGCATTTATTGATGCCAACGTTGCTGATCTCTCTCCTGAAAAATTAACAACGATGATTGAAGAACTAGAAGCAATCCAGGAACAAGGTTTGGTTGGGCTGGAAGAGAAGTATAACAGTAGTGAGATTAACGAAAAACTCAATCAAGTATTCAGTCCGGAATTTTATTTGGAAAATGTTAATAACCTTAAGGATGAAGCGATTAAAGAGTTGTTAAACGAGACCCGGGCTGCCGGTTTCAAGATTGACATTAATGAAGGAATGTACGTTCCGGTTATTGACTACGAAATTTATCAAAAGTATCTGCCTAAAGTCACTGAAGCGATGAAGAATTACCTGCAGATCATGCTTGTAGAGTCAAAAAAGGTTCCAGCCAAAGACGGAGAATTGCTTATCAAATGGGATGATCTTGTCAATCGGGCATTGATCCAAGAAAAATTTATTAAGAATCATGGGAGCTCAAAACGGATTGATAAAGTGAAAGAGCTTTATGAGCGGTATGTTTACTTTATTTTCTTTGGAACTGATAATACTCCATTGTTTAATCGTGAAACCGGGGTTATGGATCAAAACGCGCAAACAGCATATAGCCAAGCGATCAATAATAACCAAGAGAGTGAATTGATGCAAAAATTGGCTCAGTATCTGAAGCTGTTGGCAGATAACGATTATCAACTCTCTGATTCAGCAGCGAACTACCGTAATAATTTGATTAGTAAAAAATGAAGTAATAACAATCATTTATCCAAAACCAGCTTTAAAATGGCTGGTTTTTTCAATTTGAAGGACAATTTGTCGAGGCTTAAGTTGACAGTAAAAAAGATAAATTGATATAATGAAATTGCTATTATATTAATAACAAAAAATTTTAAAAATGATTGTTTGTTAAAGATATTTTACATTAATGCCTGGTAAGAAAAGCAAATATTGTGTTGGGGTATTTTTGGATTTTTTCATTTAGTAAAAGAAAAAAACGGAATGTGTCATAATCAAATTGGAGGGATTAATTTGGAACCGGTAATGGAACAAAAAATGCAAAAGATCATCAATTTTCTGCAACAAAGATTTAATCCGGATTGGGAGAAGCTGATGCTTATGGTGAGTATGACGAAGAATTCAATGGGGTATTCTGTTCGTGGATTGAATGATACGGATGAAATCCTTACTGATGAGGAAGACCTACAACTCTGTGATCTTATTGCGGAACTGTGGTATGAGTATCAGGAACATGATAACAATTGGAAAGAATTTGTCATGGTTATCGATTCAGACGGTAATCAACAACTTGATTTTTATTGTGATGAATATTCATATTTGTATGATGATGAACGCTGGGAAGTTTATCAGAATAAATATTTTGGCCTCCCTATTTCTGATGATACGATGCGATATATTAAAGACCCCAATTATAAATCAGTCGAGCGTGATAAAGAATACCATCAAGAATGTTCGGCCGAATATCAGCAACTCAGGAAAGAATTAACTTCGAAATCAGTCCGTGATTTATGGGAAATGTATTGTGGGTGGATCCGAGAGAATGAACCTGATTACTATGCGAATCTCAATCAAGGTTGTCAGGAACCTGTGTTTGATGAATTTGAAAGAGTTACCGGCTATAAATTTCCCGATGATTTGAAGGAAATATATCTGATTAATGATGGTGAAAACGATATCGATATTAGTGAAGACGATAACGAAAATAGCGGAATCTTCTTTGGGCTTTTTTTCATACCGTTCGAAGAGGTAGTTGGTGAATTGAACGATAATAAAGAGCTTATTGATGATGAGGGTGAAGGAGGAATCCGGCTGTTAAGCCGTGGTTGTATCTCTTACCCAGAAGGAGCTGTCAGAGAAGAATATATCAACGAAGGGTGGATTCCATTTATTAAAGATTTTGGCGGCAATTTCATCGGTATTGACCTTAAACCTGGCCCAAAAGGAAAATCAGGTCAAATTATCAACTTTGGCCGCGATGAAGATGAAAAACTGGTGATTGCCGACAGCGTTAAGGACTTTTTGATCCTCTTAATTTATCTGCAACGTTTTCAAAAAGTCAATAAACTCCATTTTATTGACTGGTTAAAGGAAGAATATTTGAAGTAAAATCGGGGACGGTTTTTGAATTTACCAGAACCCTGACTTTAAGGATCTCAGTTGTATGCAAACTTACAATTGAGATTTTTTTATTAACTCGGCCTGAAAGATAATATTTTCAAATTTATGAGCATTGATATTAGCGTTCGATTAAAAATGATGATATGCTTATTAGGGAGATATTTGAGGCTAAAGAGAATAAGGATTAAGTCTATATAATGGTGTAAAAAGAAGTTGAGCCAAAGCTCACACCTCGGTTAAAATATAAGTTGCCCAACAAATACCAAACCGAGGAGGATGAACCATGGCTCAGTTTAATATTACAATAACCGAGGAACTTTTG
>JAKPCT010000066.1 GCA_029553165.1 Bacillota bacterium | reverse complement strand
ACCACTACCGGCTTGGGTTCTGATGCAACGTTGACTGTTTCATCAACTGATAGCGATTTCCTCAGTAGTAAATTAGGTTTGGCTAGTACTGGTGAATATATTACCACTAAGGTTGGAAGCGATGCAGTTGGAACCATCAACGGCAAAGCCGCCATCGGTAAAGGCAATACCTTAACCCTCACTAATGCCGGTGACGATGCTGACGGTTTAACAGTAAACTTCGATGGCAGCAAACTCAAACTTGGTACTGGAACCTTGAAATTTGATGCAGTTATTAATTCAGACGGTCAAGTCACCTTACAGATTGGTGCCAATGATAAACAGACCCTCAGCTTTACGATCAATGACATGCGTTCCAAAGCATTAGGAATTGATAAACTCGATGTTACTACTCCGAACGGTGCGGCTGAAGCGATTAAGAAACTTGATAATGCGTTAACGCTGGTATCGGCAGAACGTTCTAAACTCGGTGCAATTCAGAACCGCTTAGAACATACCATCTCCAACCTGGGTGTTGCTGCCGAGAACATCGCCGCTTCTGAAAGCCGGATCCGTGATATTGATATGGCTGAAGAGATGACCAATTTCACCAAGAATCAGATTTTGGTTCAAGCTTCAACTGCAATGTTAGCTCAAGCCAATCAAAAATCACAAGCAGTCTTAAAACTCTTAGGTTAATTTCTGGTATTAGCATAACAACTCGAAAGGTCGGCCGGTTGACCGGCCGACCTTTTACATCTTAAAACAGAGGTAAACCAATCCCTTGTGGGAGGTGTTGACAATGAGGATTGAAAGGATTCAATCCGGTTTCAAATTGGCAGAAGGAACTGCGTTTATTTATAAGCCTCAAGAAGTTTTCACATCACATCAGATTAGGGAACAAGATCTAAACTTTGACGCTTTTAACCCGGTTCAAGATGATGAACGTAAAAGATTTGAAGAAGAGCTTGAGAAACTTAATCAAGCTGCCGATCTTTTCAATAAAAAGATCCGTTTCGAAATTCATGAAGATACAAACCGGATTATGGTGCGGATTTTTCATGCGGAGACAGGCGATCTTTTATCAGAATTACCTCCAAAGAAGATCTTAGACTTACTGGCCAGTATGGAGGAGATGATTGGCGTTTTAGTTGACAAGAGTGCTTAAGGGGGTAATTGTTATGGCAAGTAATTTAGGAATTGACGGTTTAATATCAGGGATCAGCACTACAGATTTGATTAAGCAGATCATGGCAGCAGAACGGAAACCTTTAACGACGCTGCAACAGAAGAAGTTGGATTTACAAAGTAAATCAGATGCCTGGCGTGATGTTAATACCCGTCTGAACAATCTAAGAAACACGGTTTATAATTTACAGTCTTCAATCACTTTTAACGGCCGGAAGGCATCAGTATCTGATACGAGCGTTGTTACGGTTACTGCTAATAATGGAGCGGCAGAGACCAGTTACAATCTGGAAGTGCTGGAACTGGCAAAAGCGCATACGATATCTTCGGATGCGAAGCAAGCCAATATATCATTGGGGTATTCAGGGACTGTTAAGATCAATGGTAAGGAACTTTCAATTACGGCTGCGGATACCCTCAATTCAATTGCTGATAAGATTAATACGACTAAGGATATTGGTGTTTCCGCTTCAGTTGTTCAAATTGATGCCAACAATTCGAAATTAATCCTTACCAGTAGAACTACTGGGGCAGGGAATGATATTAATTTGGTTGATGATAACGGGATCCTGGATGATTTAGGACTCTTTAAAGCAGAAAATGAGATTCAGGCAGCAACAAATTCGAAGCTTAAGGTTAATGGGATCACCATAGAGCGGGCTACAAATGTTATTAATGACGCAATTCAAGGTGTAACCCTCAATCTTAAGAGTGCGAAACCAGGGACGTCAATTGCCGTTGAGGTTCAAGCAGATTATGATAAAATTGTTGATGCCGTAAGGGAGTTTGTCGATCAGTACAATTCCACCATGAGTTTTATCAAAGACAATCTGGCTTATGATGATAAGACTAAAGTCAAAGGAAAACTCTTTGGTGATTCTTCATTGATGAATATTCAAAATCAACTACGCAAGTTTATCAGTAAAACGGTGAGTGGTGTTGACGAGTCAGTTAACCAGTTGAGTTTAATCGGGATCAGTACCGGTAAAGCAAATTCGGGAATTGATAATGCGAAGTCAGGTATGCTCCAGTTTGACGAGTCACTGTTCCGGGAGAAATTACAAAACCATTTTGATGATATTGCCAAACTTTTTGGAGCGACAGTTACCAATGTTGCCTCTTCCAAGAATGGTGCTTCGGTAACTGCATCGTCACAACTAAGCGAAAATTATCCGGTAACCAGCATTATTGATGGACGAACTTCATCAGATGATTGGGGCCAAGGAGGCGGCTGGAGTGGCGAGATCCCTGGCTGGGTTGAGATAATGTTAGCACGGACGACGACAATCAATAAGATTAATCTTTATACGGTTAGTAGCATTGATTTTCCGGCGGCAACTTATGGTATCAAGGACTTTACTTTGGAATACAAGGATCTAATTACCGGCGAGTGGGTAGCATTAAAGTCAATTACCGGAAACACACAAGGATTTATCTCCGAAGAGTTCACTCCGGTAGTAACCAATGCTGTTAGGGTTAAAGTTAATGCTGCTAACGGTGATAATGACTATGCCAGGTTGGTCGAGGTCGAGGTTTACGAACAGAATAATGGAATCTTTTCCGGAATGAATTCTTCATTATTTGAGTGGACCCGGGTCGAAGGGATCAGTTCCAAGAAACAGAGTCTTTTTAAAGAGCAGATTGAGGATCTTGATAAACGGATCGAGGCATTGGAAGAACGCCTGGAAAATAGGGAAAAATACTACTACAATAAATTTACAGCGATGGAACAGGCGTTGTCTAAATTACAATCGCAGTCAGACTGGTTAAATGCCCAGATTAATGCGTTGAATCTTTATAACAATAAATAAACAATGATTGGAAGTGGACTCAATGGCAATGAACAATCCCTACCAAATGTATAAAAAAGTCCAGATTGAAACCGCAAATCCATTGGAACTGGTGATTAAACTCTACGATGGGGCAATCCGTTTTGTTAACCAGGCCAAAAAAGGATTGGAGGAACATGACTATCAATTGGCGAATAATTCACTTGTTAGGGCCCAGGATATTATTGAAGAGCTGAATATGAGTCTCAATATGGAAACGGGAGAAATTGCAGCTAATTTAAGAAATATCTATAATTTCATCAGTGATGAGTTAGTTCAGGCTAATGTTCATAAAAACAGCAAGAAATTGGAAGATGTTGTTAGACTTTTGACTACGCTTCGCAGCGCTTGGGCTGAAATTCAGATTCCGAAGAAACAGGCGGTATCTGAGTGATGAACCTAAATTGCCTTCATTACATCAATGAAATAGAGACCTGCTATGAACAGCTTGAATTAATGCTGGCTAATGAAAAAGCCGAGCCGGAACAGATCGCTGAATTGGTTTTTAAATCGGAGCAGATTTTTAAGCAATTGACTGATGAAGTGAAAAACTTAGACCTGTCAGAGGAGAATTTGGAAAAATTTCAATCATTAGCAGTTAAGTTGCACCAGCTAATGAGTAAACTAACTCTGGAAATTAATAAAGTGAATGAATTGATCTTAAGTTTAAAAAAAGGCAAACAAGTAGTTACGGCTTATAATACCCAGCCTTCAGTCGGAATGGGATTTACTGAAGGTAAATTTATTGACCGCAAAAATTAATCCATGGAAAGTGGAGTGCAGGAAGATTCATTTTTCGAGTGCGAAGTTGGATATTCATTAAAATTAAAAGTTAAAAGAAACCATTATAGGGTGATACCTTTGAGTTTTTGTTGCAATAATGAGCGACAAGCGTGGTTGTTATCAGTTGATATGGGGTTAGGTCACCAACGGGCCGCTTATCCGTTGCGTGATTTATGTCTGGGGCAGGTTTTTAATGCAGATTCCGGCGAGTTGGCAACCAGGATGGAACAAAAATTATGGAAACGGATGCGTCATCTGTATGAAAGTTTATCCCGATTGAATGATCTGCCAGTAATTGGCGGTTTTTTCTTTGGATTGTTGGATAAAATCCAAGAAATAAATCCCTATTATCCGTTTCGTGATCTTTCGGAACCTACTATTCAGGTGAAGTATTTAAAGCGTTTAATTGCTAAGGGATTGGGTAAAAATCTGGTTGAGAAATTAGTTAGTACCGGATTGCCACTACTTTCGACTTTTTATGCAGTAGCGCTGGCAGCTGCTTCACAAGGGTATCCCAATGTCTATTTAGTAGCTACCGACTCTGATTTGAACCGGGTTTGGGTAGCTGATAACCCGAAGCAAAGTCCGGTACAGTATTTTGCTCCATGCAGTTATACTTTGAACCGTTTGAAAGAATACGGCGTCCCTGATGAGAAGATCTGGTTGACGGGTTTTCCGCTTCCTAAAGAAAATTTAGGCGGTCCTGACCTGGAAACCTTAAAATATGATTTAGGACAACGTTTAATCTATTTAGATCCCAATCGGCGCTTTTGGTCATTGCATCGGGTTGAAGCGGAATATTACTTATCACCCGAAAATTGCGTCAAATCAGACGAGCGGCTCTTGACTTTAACGTTTGCGGTCGGTGGAGCTGGAGCTCAAAAAGAGATTGGTGCTGCGGCATTAAAAAGTTTAGCCGGACGGATCAGAAAACATCAGATCCGGTTCAATTTGGTTGCAGGGCTTAGAAGTGAGGTCCGGGACTATTTCCAAATGAAGGTCGCAGAGTTAAATCTAAATGATGAACTGGGATCAGGAGTCAATATCATTTACGCTTCTAATTTAGATCAATATTTTCAAAAGTTTAATTTGGCCTTACGGACTACTGATATTCTGTGGACTAAGCCATCGGAGTTATCTTTCTATGCGGGGTTGGGACTTCCGATTATTATGGCTCCTCCGTTGGGAGCGCACGAACATATGAATAGAAAGTGGTTACTGGAGATCCATGCCGGAATCATTCAACAGGAACCGGACCATTGTTCCGAGTGGTTGTTTGATTTACTCAATGAAGGCCGTCTTGCCGAAGCAGCCTGGGATGGATTTTTAAAGGCCCGTAAATGCGGTACTTACAAGATTGAAGAGATTATTACCACCGGTCAAATGACACATGATTTATCACCGTTAAAGCGTTAGTTAGATGCAACTCGATTGATATTTTTAGCCAGAAGCTGTAGCTGTTCTGGCTTTTATTATGAGTGAATCAAAAATAGATAGATTTTGTAGGGAGTGAAAAAACCGGATTAAAATGCAACTGATAGTTGTCAAAAATGTTAGAGTTAATTGGTAGAAACCACGTAATAATTCCGGTATCTTTAAATAGAGGTGATTGAAATGAAATTTCAAGAAAAATTACAATCCTTAAGGAAACAAAAAGGAATGTCCCAGGAAAAACTGGCAGAAATTATTGGAGTATCGAGGCAAGCGGTTGCTAAATGGGAAGTTGGTTGTTCTTATCCCGAGGTTGATAAACTGATTCTTTTGAGTGATTTATTTCGAATCAGTATTGATAAACTTGTTAAAAACTATGATGATGAAGACTGTGTTTTTAATCCGGATAAGGAACAACACTATATTGATGAAAAAATTATTGACTTTTTATGTCGTGCCAAAAAAGCAACATATGCCAATAAAAACGCTGCAAAAACTTCTTCAAGGCCTAATTCTAGTGATCTGCTCTATGAAGAGGGCGAGTTGAAATATATTGACACATACTTAGGTGGAGAAAGGTTTGCAGGAGAAGAAGCATTATGGTGTAATGATATTCCGTTTTGGTCAATGAATTATGTTGGGCGGATTGTTGCTGAAGGTTTCAGTGGTGATTTTCTAAAAGAATGTTTAGCCCAAGTCCCAAAAGAATATCCCTACCGTGGTCCTTTGGTTTATCAAAACGGTGAATACAAGTATCATTGTGTGATCAATGGTGACTTTGAATGGTTTAATGGTTATGAGGAGATCTTTTATAATGATCTGAAAGTATACGAATGTCTCTTTCACGGCGGGAGTATTAGGTAATACGAATTATTAAATTCTGAAGCTGGGATTGGCTAAAACTCTAGCTTTTATTTAAAGGGAAAATCAGGATTGAATCGAATTATTTTTGTAATTTTGTATGATCAAATCAGGAGAATCATATGAAAAAGTTGTTATATTTAGTCGGTATTACCCTAATAGTTTCATACCTTTGTCTTTTAATATTTTTGTTTGTGATCCAAGAAAGTCTGATCTTTTACCCTCAAAAAATCTCTTTCCAGTATTATAAAGAGATCATCAATAACAACTCCAATGTTGAAGCAGTTGAAGTTGAAACTGGTGATCGTCTGACTTTACGAGGCTGGTTAGTACATTCAAACAGCCACAGAGGGGCTGAAAAAGCTCCTTTAATTATTTACTATGGTGGTAATGCTGAAGAAATCTCCCGCCTAATATCGGAGATTGATCAATTTAATGGTTACTCATTATTGTTAATGCCTTATCGTGGTTATGGAGTTAATGATGGTAAGCCTAATGAAAGCAGTCTGTTTCAGGATGCGGAGTTGATTTATGACTATGTCTTACGACGTCCTGATATTGACCCGCAACGAATCGTGGTGATGGGAAGAAGTATTGGTTCCGGAATAGCAGTTTACATTGCCAAGGGACGGAAGACTCAAGGAGTGATTCTGGTTACTCCTTATGATTCTTTACTCAGTGTTGCTCAGGAACAAATGAAATATGTTCCGGTAGCATTAATTTTAAGAAACCGTTTTAATTCAATTGAGCGGACTTCCGGAATCACCACTCCAATGCTGGCTCTGATTGCTGCCAATGATGAAGTGATTTCTCCTAAGCATGCCTGGCGATTAGTCAAAAAATGGGGTGGCAAAGTAATGATGCGACAATTTGAAGGTGTTGGTCATAATACTATTGATGAAGCTGAAGGTTACTGGGAGAGTATTCGTGAATTTTTAGTAAGTCTTAATCAGACAGGTGAAGCTTAACGTTCCTATGAACAAGATGATTGTTAAAAGGGGGATTACCAATACCGTTAGTAAGAATCGAAATTATTAAAGCGAAGAGTAAGGAATACAAGAAAGCTATTTTAGACGGGGTTCATTCGGCGTTAGTTGAAGCTTTTAAAATTCCGGATGACTAACGGTAACAACATCACCATAGTGATTCACGAATCGCCGCTTGAAAACTGGGGGATTCGTGGTGGCAGACCGGCCAGTGAGGTTGATTTGGGTTTTAAAAATTGATATTTAGAAGCGTAATCAATGGTTTTATATTAAAAAATTCCTAACTTTAGATAAATTCGAGAGGATTATTGTTAGAATGGATATAAATTTGTTATAATGAATGATATTTGATATTTTGTGATCATAGGCCGAAATGAAGGAGGCGTTTATTTACAATGCTGTCTGATATTGAAATTGCCCAAAGTTGTAAGTTGCGTCCGATTGGTGAAATTGCCAAGATTGCCGCAATTCCGGAAGAATATCTGGAGTTGTACGGTAAGTATAAAGCAAAGATTAATTTGGAGATCTTTAAAGAATTAGAGTCAAAACAGAATGGTAAGTTGATCTATGTTACGGCAATAACCCCGACACCGGCTGGAGAAGGGAAGACTTGTACTGCGGTTGGGATTACTCAGGCGTTGGGCGAACTGCAAAAGAAGGTGATGTTATGCTTGAGGGAACCATCATTGGGACCAACATTTGGAGTTAAGGGCGGTGCTTCTGGTGGCGGATATTCTCAAGTATTACCGATGGATGAGATCAACCTCCATTTTACCGGTGATATTCATGCTGTTACTTCAGCTCATAATTTATTGGCAGCAATGGTTGATAACCATATCATGCAAGGTAATGAGTTGAACATTGATCCCAAGCGGGTGGTCTGGCGGAGAGTGATGGATATTTCTGATCGCCAGTTACGGAATATCATCGTTGGTCTTGGTTCTAAAGGTGATGGTGTAACCCGGGAAACAGGATTTGATATTTCGGTTGCATCAGAGATTATGGCGATTCTCTGTTTGGCCAGCGATTTAACTGATCTCAAAGAACGGTTGAGCAGGATTGTTGTTGCATATAAAACTGACGGCAATCCGGTGTATGCTGCCGATCTCAAAGCAGTTGGCGCAATGGCTGTGCTTTTAAAAGATGCAATCAAGCCCAATCTGGTTCAGACCATTGAAGGACAACCGGTATTAATCCATGGCGGACCGTTTGCCAATATTGCTCATGGTAACAATTCGATCATTGCGACCAAGATGGCGTTAAAACTGGCTGACTATGTGGTTACCGAAGGCGGGTTTGCCAGCGATCTTGGAGCGGAGAAGTTCTTTGATATTGTAAGCCGCTGTGGTCTGAAACCGGATGTAGCCGTACTGGTTGCTTCAGTCCGTGCTTTGAAGTTCCACGGCAATGTTGCTAAAGAAGATCTGGGAACCGAAAATCTTCAGGCATTGGAGGCGGGGATTGCCAACCTGGAACGTCATGTCAACAATCTGCGCAATTTATATAAATTACCGGTAGTTGTTGCCATTAATCAATTTCCGACTGATACCGAAGCGGAATTACAGTTCCTGGTGGAATATTGTAACAAGTTAGGAGTCAGATGTGCGATCTCCGAAGTAGTTGCCAAAGGCGGTAAAGGCGGAATTCAACTCGCAACTCAGGTATTGGCAGCAATCAATGAACCCAATGACTTTAAACCGATCTATGAATTATCACATAGCTTGAAAGAGAAGCTTCACATTGTGGCAACTAAAGTCTATGGAGCTGATGGGGTAGTTTATACTAAAGAAGCCGAAACGGCTCTAAATAAATTAGTGAAAATGGGTTATGATAATTTGCCGGTTTGTATTGCCAAAACGCAGATGTCATTTTCGGATGACCCCAATTTAAAAGGAGCCCCAACCGGTTGGAAATTAACAGTAAGAGAAGTCAGGGTGCTTGCCGGAGCGGGATTTGTAGTGGCGATTGCCGGGACAATCATGACGATGCCGGGATTGCCTAAAAATCCGGCAGCTGAGAGAGTGGATATTTATCCTGACGGGACAATTGTGGGACTGTTTTAAATTTTACCAAAGTCAAAATTACTAAAAATAAGTGGTAGGTGTAATTATGGAGATTGAGAAGATAGCCATATTGGATTGTGGCGGGCAGTATACCAAGGTTATCGACCGTAAAGTTCGTGAGATGAATGTCAAATCGGAGATTTTTCCGATTGGAGTGACTGCTGATCAACTACAAGGATTCCAAGGGATCATTCTTTCGGGTGGTCCGGGCAGTGTCTGGACAGAGGATAAAGCATTACCTTATGATCCAGCAATCTTTGATTTGAAGATCCCGGTCTTGGGAATCTGTTATGGAATGCAGTTGATCAACCAGCATTTTGGGGGAGTAGTCCTTCCCGGAGTAAAGACCGAATATGGTGAAATGGTGATCAAGGTTGATACCGAGTGCCCGTTATTTAAGGGTTTGGATGAGACCCAAAGGGTACTGATGAGTCATGGTGATTCAGTGGCGCAGTTGGCACCGGGATTTAAAGTAGCTGCAAAATCAGAAGCAATCTACGTTACGATCTACGATGAAGATCGCAAGATCTATGGGGTCCAGTTTCACCCGGAAGTTGATTTAACAGTCCAGGGTAAAGCGATGATGGCCAATTTTGTCTATGGGATCTGTGGTTTGAGTGGTAACTATGTTTTAGAAGATCGGATCCAAACCGCGATCGATAAAATCAGAGAAAAAGTTGGGGACGAGAAGATTCTGGTTTTAGTCAGTGGCGGGGTTGATTCGGCGGTTAGTGCGGCTCTGTTGGTAAAAGCTTTAAACCCGGACAATGTTTATGCAATTCATATTGATCATGGTTTGATGCGTAAAAATGAAAGTGATCTTGTCTGCGAGAATTTAAGACGTCAAGGACTGAAAAATCTAATCCGTGAGAATGCTACCGAAGTTTTCTTCAATACCCCGGTTGAGATTGACGGCAAGCTGGTGGGACCATTAACCACCCTGACCGATCCCGAATTAAAACGCAATGTTATCGGCGACATCTTCATTCAGGTAGTCCGTAAAACCGCAGAAAGTCTTAACCTAGATTTTGATAAGACTTTCTGGGCTCAGGGTACTTTAAGACCGGATTTGATCGAGAGTGGCAACCCGGATGTCTCCAGTTACGCGCACCGGATCAAAACTCATCATAATGATGTCGATATCGTCCGCAGAGCACGCGAGAAGGGTTTGGTGGTCGAGACCAACTGGGATTGGCATAAAGACGAAGTGCGTCAGGTCGCCAGAGCATTAGGAATTGAAGAGAGTGTTGCTTCACGGCAGCCATTTCCGGGACCGGGTTTGGCAATCCGGCTGATCTGTTATGACGGGACTAATAATCTGACTCAAGAACAGTATGTTACCTTTAATCAGATGATGCAACAGGTTGGTGGAGAGTATCAAGGACAGATTTTACCGATCCAATCAGTCGGTGTCCAGGGCGATTGCCGCAGTTACCGTTATCTATCAGCTATTTATGGCGCAGGAATGAACTTTGATTGGGAGCAAATCTATCAGATTGGAAAACAGCTTCCGAATGAGACTAATTTCATCAACCGGGTTGCTTATGTGTTAAATAAGACTGCAGTTGCACCAATTCAAGCCTATCCAATGTATATTAATATGGAAAACGTTGATCTGTTAAGAGAGATTGATGCCATTGTGACCGGTAAGCTGAATATTAAACCGATCAGTCAGGTGTTTGCGGTATTATTACCGGTAGGAGCCAGCGGTAAGTTTTCGGTAGCAATTCGCACAATCATTACCAACGACTTTATGACTGGAAGACCGGCATTTATTGGGGAAGATCTTCCTAAAGAGCTGGTGATGGAAGTTGTCCGCGAAATTGAAGCTAACTTCCCGCAGATTGATTTAATCATGTATGATGTCACCGGAAAACCCCCTGCCACCGTAGAATGGCAGTAAATATAAGTTTAAATATGAATAATGAATTTCAAGCTTGGTGAAAAAGTTGTAAAATTAATTGATATGCTCCCTTCTAAGTAGACGAGTGGAAATACTTGTTACTTAGGGGGGAGCATATAACGTTGAAAAAAAGAGTTATTTTAAGTAAGGTATGTTGCTATTTTCGCCAAACATTCATCAATTATTGCATTAATTTGTTCATCGTCTGGATTATATTTTTTTAATATCTTAAGGTTACGGGCATTCCAGTCCAATGTTTTAATTTGGTCGGTTAAAATAACCCCTTTTATTGGATAACCATCATTATCAGGTAATATTCCTTCAGTCGGTAAATCTACTTCAAAAGGATACCCCTTTTTGTGACTGATAATTGGACAAACAGCTACAAAACCTGTTTTTTCATTAAAAATCTTTGGTGATAAAACAATAGCATTCCTTATCCCAGATTGTTCATGCCCTGCTTGGGGATTAAAACTTAAAACGATTAAATCTCCTCTTTCTGGTATAACTGTCATTAAATCAATTCACGCCCTTCGGTTCCAAAATCGATCTCTTGGTGCTGATTTTCAGGAGTGATTTGTGATAATAGTTCTTCTAAGGTGTATTTCTTTTTGATTCTTTTTGGCCTTAATGTAATTTCGTTCTCAGTAACGTATAATTGAATTTCGGAACCTTGACTGATACCTATTTTATCAGCAGCTTCTTTTGGAATACGTATTCCCAAACTGTTTCCCCATTTTTGGGCAATAACGGTAGACATGTAGTCGCCCCCTTTTTTATGGTCTATATTGATTTTAAAGTTTTTTCCTGAGTCCATTATATCACCTTCAAGACTAAAAGTATATACATAGTATATACTTTTAGATATAAAATGATACCAGGCTCAATCAATAAATCATTTTATGTTGATCAAAAATATGACCCCAATAGATATCAGCAAATTAACTAATAGTGGGCAACAGAAAAAATAATAAAAAAGGGCATTGCATCTACCAAAAAGTTTATTGCAATAGCCCTTTTGCTTTAATTATATTTAATCTAATTCTATTTTTAATAAATTTTATTATTTTTCTTTTAATAACTCAACTTTGTTCAACTGACCAGGAAGTCCCATGTGAATTTTAATATAGCCATCCCGTTGCAGATTGTTTAAAGAGTGTGAAATATCGAAAACACTGGATTGAGTCCTAAGTTCCAGTGTTTTGGGATCGAATTCCGTAGGGCGGAAATAATTATTGCCGCAGATCTCTTTGAGAATGGTAAGAATTTTGTTGTTCAGTTCTTTGCTCATGGGGACTACCTCCTAAAAATTAAATATATTTTAATTCATTGGGTAGTTTTGGTTGCTAATTATAGTATGGTACATATTGATGGTTTTTTATCCGTTACTTTCCAATAAAATTGGAACATATAAAAATATACTTTAAATCTGATATTCAATTTTTTAACAATTAAAAAAGAAACTAAAAAAGAAATTGATCCTCGGCAATCATCTCCTTTCATAGTTTCTTAATATGATCTTATCATAGAATTGGAAATAAAGAAATTACTTAAGCGCAAAATTATTTTATAAAATTCTTAATGAGAAGGAAAAAGGGCTTCAAAGTTATTGCCGCCGAGCACTAAGGTGTCTCCAACTTCAATGGTGGTAGATCCCCGGGGAGTTAATACTTCATCATTTCGCTTAATTAAGATCACTAAGATTTCTTCAGGAATATTGGCATCCATTATTTTCTTTCCGGCCCAGGGATTATCGGCATTTACCGTTAGTTCAATCATTTTGATCTTACTCTCGTCATGATAATCGCTGAATGCCTTATAAGTATTGTTGTCTTCTTCAACCAGGTCAAGCTTTTTAGCAATTTTAGGAAGAAAGCTTCCCTGGAGTGAAACTGAGATGAGGGTAATGAAGAAGACGATATTAAAGATATCATTAGCAAACGGAATATTATGAGAAAGTGTATAGGTGGCAAACGCAATCGAGGCTGCTCCCCGCAGTCCGACCCAGGATACTAAGAGCTGTTCCTTAAACGGGGTTTTAAACCAGCTTAAAATACTGGCAACAGCGATTGGCCGGGCAACTAACACCAGGAAGACAGAGATTGCTAATGCCGGGAAAAAGACTTTTGGGAGCTGCGATGGGAATACTAATAAACCTAATGTAAAAAACAGCACAATCTGCATCAGCCATGATAAACCATCGAAGAAGTATACCAAGCTTCTTTTATGAATAATATTTTTATTTCCCATAACAATACCGATAATATATGTTGCCAGGAATCCGTTTCCACTTGCCAGTTCAGTGATTGAATAACCCAACAGCACTATTGCGGTTACGAGGATCGGATAGAGACCATCGATCTCCAGGTTGATATGTCTTAACAAAAACACTCCGAATAATGCGATTATCAATCCAATTAACAATCCAAAAAACATCTGATTGAACAAGAGTAGTATTATTTGGAGAACTGACTGACTTTGAGCACTTGAAATTAAGGACAGGACGACAATCGTCAATATATAAGACATGGGATCGTTACTGCCACTTTCCATCTCCAGCAGAGAAGCTAATCCATGTTTCAAATTCAGTTTTTTAGACCGTAAAATTGAAAACACGGAGGCAGCATCAGTTGAAGAGACAACTGCTCCCAGTAACATTCCTTCCCAAAAAGAAACTTTCAGTACTAGCCAGGTGAAAAGACCAACACAGATTGCTGTAATAATAACACCAAGGGTGGCTAATAAAGCGGCCTGAGGTACAATCGGCTTAGCTTTCTTCCATTTAAAACCAAATCCACCGTAAAACATAATAAAGACCAGGGCTAATGAAGACAGTTGCTGGGCTAAATTGATATCATCAAAATACAAACCACCCAAGCCATCCGAGCCTAAAAGCATTCCCAAGCTTAAGAAGATGAGTAATGTCGGTACTCCATATTTATATAACAGTTTACTGGATAGGACACTGATCAGTAAAACTGAACTTGATAATATTAAGTTATTTAGCATTAAAAACTTTCCTATTTGGGATTTTGTTATTCAATATGATATGGAAACAATACGTTTTGTCTCATATATACCGGTTTATTGAACTAACATCTGAACCCTAAAAGTTTGTAGTTTATTATAGCAAATCTGATTTAAATTATGAAGACATAATCAAAAAAATTCAATTTTATATTAAATAAATTGTTAAGAATATTAAGCCTGTATTATGAGTATGATTATAACAAGTTTAAGCAAAGAGGGGAGTAGACATGAAACTTGTTAAGCGGACGATCCCGTATATTTTACTATTAATAATCTTCTTCAGCCGGATAGTACCGGTTTATGCCAATCAAGTCGATTTAAAGATCCAGTCGGAAGCAGCGATATTAATGGAGGCAAATTCAGGTGAGATCTTATTTCAAAAAAACCAGGATCGGAAGATGCACCCGGCCAGTGTTACCAAATTAATGGTGATGTTATTAG
This sequence comes from Bacillota bacterium, assembly GCA_029553165.1. Taxonomy (GTDB): domain Bacteria; phylum Bacillota; class UBA4882; order UBA8346; family UBA8346; genus JAKPCT01. Next base: position 3,349 of record JAKPCT010000066.1, on the reverse strand, counting down.
CTTTAGAGGCATTGGATCAAGGCCAGATCAAGTTGACCGACGTGATTACGGCTTCGCCTGAGGCGTGTAAAATGGGAGGGTCACAGATTTGGCTGGAGCCCGGAGAGCAGATGACCGTTGCTGAACTGTTAAAAGCAATTTCGATTGTCTCTGCCAATGATGCTTCTTATGCATTAGGCGAACATATTGCCGGCTCCGAGGAAGCATTTATTGCCTTGATGAATAAACGCGCCAAAGAATTAGGGCTTAAAAACACTCATTACGTTAATACAACCGGTTTGGAGCCGGAAAGTGGCGGTGAAGGCAACTTGACATCAGCTCGGGACATGGCTGTTTTGGGCAGGGAAGTTCTTAAGTATCCCCTGATCCTGCAATGGACCGGAACCTGGATTGATTCGTTAAGAGACGGTAAGTCATTTTTGCGCAATACCAATAAATTAGTCCGGTTTTATCGTGGGTGTGATGGGTTAAAGACCGGCTTTACCAATGAAGCGGGGTATTGTTTGGTAGCCACTGCGAAACGTGACGGGGTAAGAATGATCGTCTCGGTTATGAAAGCTGCTACCGATAAAGTCAGAGCCAGTGATATCAGTAAATTGTTTAATTACGGTTTTTCACTCTACAAGTCGTTTCAAATCTATAAAGGCGGTGAAGTGATCGGCAAAGTGCCGGTTTTTCGGGGCCTTGAAAAAAGTGTCGATGTGGTCGTAGCCAATGAACTGACAGCGGTAGTGAAAAGGACCCAAAAAGGGACAGTTGACAGGAAAGTTACAATCGACAGCCTGGTTCAAGCACCGGTAAAACAAGGGCAAAAAGTTGGGGTGATTGAGTTATTTGTTGATGGAAAACCATGTGGAAATGTAGATTTGGTTGTGGCCAAAGAGGTCAGACGGGCATCAATTGTTAAAATCTGGGTTGATATCTTTAAAAATATTATTACCGCAAATGTACGGAAAGTCAGTGCTTAGTTTAATTAATAATGGTTAAGCTTCAGTGCTTCAACTACCATATGTCATTATGGTAGTTTTTTTGTTAAATACCGTCAAAAAAATTGAAAAACAGGTTATTTTTGTTTTAAAAATGTGCAGGAACTGTAGTTGATTTGACGAATTTAGTGTTCATAAATTTACTTGGTAACATCACCTGTTTTTGGCATTTTGTTGCAATAGTATAGTGGTAAAAGGAGGATTATTTTGGTAATTGAAACAGAACGAGTCGGAACCAACCTGATCGTAACGGTTGATGGTGAGTTGGACTTGGAGACATCTCCCGAGTTTCGCAATTTAGTTGAAGCAAAATTAGACCAATATCAGACAATAACTCACCTGATTTTAGATCTGAAGAAAGTAAACTTTATTGACAGTTCGGGTTTGGGAGTTATCTTGGGACGGTTTAAAAGAATCAGTCAAGATGGTGGCCGAATGTCAGCAATTAATGTTTCTGATCAGTTGAAAAGAATCTTTGAATTGTCTGGTTTGTTAAAAATCATGAATATTTATAATGATCGAAAACAAGCTTTAGATAATTTTTAACGGGGGTAAGGGATGTTGGAAAATTATTTAAAACTGGAATTCCCCAGTTTGCCTCAGAATGTCGGATTAGCTCGATTGGTTGTCTCTACGTTTGCTTCACAACTGGAGTTTACTTTAGCGGAGGTTGAAGAGATTAGGGTAGCAATATCTGAAGCTGTTTCTAACTGTGTGATCCATGCTTATCCAAATAAAACCGGCACCATCAAACTGGAACTTTCAATTGAGGATGGGCTACTTACAATCGTTGTTCAAGACTATGGAGTTGGTATTCAGGATATCATGCAAGCGAAACAGGCTACATATTCAACGCAACCGGAGCGAATGGGGTTAGGTCTAGTGTTTATGGAATCCTTCATGGACCAGATGGAGCTTACATCAAAACCTATGGAGGGAACCACCGTGGTTATGAAAAAGCGTCCGGAACGGGGGTTCGTCAATGCTGGGTTCGCCGGGAGCAATTAAGAGTGATATCTTCATTCCCGAAACGAATCTTCTATCGGATGAGGAATTATATCAACTGATTCAACGATATCGTAGTGGGGAAGTTGAAGCTAAAAACATTATCATTCAGCATAATTTGAGATTGGTGATGAGTATCGCCCAACGGTTTAGTGGCCGTGGTGAGATTGATGATCTTTATCAGATCGGATGTATTGGACTGCTGAAAGCGGTTGATAAATTTGACCCGTCATTTGCAGTAAAGTTTTCGACATATGCGGTTCCGGTAATCATTGGGGAGATCAAACAATATCTGCGTGATGCCGGTCCGATTAAGGTGAGTCGTAATCTTAAGGAAATTGCAGCAAAACTGGAACAGACCCGAAATCAACTGACTGCGCAGTTGGGGATTGAACCGACGCTGGCCGAATTACAGATGGCAACAGGGTTTTCTTATGAAGAGATCGCAACGGCGATGGAGGCTACCCGACCAGTCAACTCTTTGCAGGAAGTGGTTAGTGATGAAGAGGGGGATTCGATTACCCGGGAGCAGTTTATTGGTGAAGATGCCGAACAGCAAAATTGGTTGGATAACTATGCTTTAAAAGAAGTGATCGATAAACTTCCCGAACGTTTAAGATTGTTGATTGAATTAAGGTTTTTTCAAGAGAAGACCCAAACTGAAGTTGCAGGAATTTTTGGAGTCTCTCAAGTCCAAATCTGTCGCCTTGAAAAAGAGGCTTTGCTTCAATTGCGAAAATTACTGACAAATTGAGATGAATATGAATCTCAAATTATACAAATAATAGTTCTGGTGATAATGATGAATAAGAGACCAGGACTTTTTATTTTGTTGGCAATTCTTGTGACACTGGTAGTAGGGATAATGGTCTTTTTTACAATTGCAACCCCGAAACCAACCAAACGCGCCAAGTTAGTTCTGAATACCATTGATCTTAATCAGAGAAGGGAGGTTAAAAATGTCAGTAGTTAAAGTCGTCGAATTAGTAGCGGATTCTCCGAACGGATGGAAGGATGCGATTGAGAAGGCAGTCGAAAAAGCATCGGAAACAATCCATAATATCAGTGGTGTTGAAATCAAAAATTTAACCGCATCAGTGAAAGATGGTAAAGTAGTTGATTATAAGGCTGACCTTCATTTGGCATTCCGAGTTGACGAGTGAAATTAGGTATTGAGTGGTTGATTAGGCTGTTGCAAAAATGATTTTGCGAACAGCTTTTTTTGTATAAACGAAAACCCCCGGCTAAGCCGGGGGTTCCAAAAAGGCTATGCCTATGAGTAGAAAAAAGAAACCTCCCTTGCTAAAATAAATGTGGCTTACCAACCACATAAAAAGCAAAGGAGGATCCAAATGGAT
>JAKPCT010000047.1 GCA_029553165.1 Bacillota bacterium | reverse complement strand
ATAGAAGCTTTAAAAGTAACTTTACAGGAAAAACTGTTTTTGTCAAAGGAGACAATTAACGAACTTTTGGGCTACTTTGTCTCTTCTTTGCCCGATTATATCAAGGCAAAGCTATCAGTTGTTTCCTGCGAAAGTTGATTTTGATTGTTATAATTAGGTACAGTTAAAGCTCTTTTTCCGGTGGCAGTTTGCCGGGAATTAGTCTTGGCAGTTACCGTTTGCGTTGCTTTCTGCCCACTAACTAAGCTAAATAAATTCGCGATAATATCTTTAATATTCTCGGCCTGTGAGGTTAGCTCCGCAGAGGCTGCCGCTGTCTCTTCGGCACTGGCTGCATTTTGTTGAACAACTTGTTCCATTTGACTGATTGCTTTATTGATCTGGGAAATACCTTGAGTCTGCTCTTGACTGGCAGCCGTTATCTCTTCCATCAACTCACTGATAATTTTCGACTCCGCAACAATTTCCCCTAATGTCTCATGAACCTTGATTGAAACCTGATAACCATTCTCCGCCAGGTCAATATTGTTTTCAATAATTACCGCCGTATCTTTAGCTGCTTGAGCGCTTCGTTGCGCCAGATTACGTACTTCCTCGGCTACTACGGCAAAACCCATCCCGGCTTCACCGGCGCGGGCCGCCTCAACAGCAGCGTTCAAGGCCAGAATATTGGTCTGAAAAGCAATCCCATCAATAACTTTAATGATCTTCGCAATCTGATCACTGGATTTCTTCAACTCTTCCATCGAACGCATCATCGAACTCATCTCTTGATTACCTTTTTCAGCAGATAACATTGCTTTTTTAGACAGTTGGGCTGCTTCCCGGGTATGTTCCGTATTCTGACTGACCATTGATGCAGTCTCTTCAAGAGTGGCTGAGGTCTCTTCAATCGCCGAAGCCTGTTCGGAAGTCCCTTCAGCCAACTGTTGACTTGCTGATGATAACTGTTCGGACGCTGCAGCTACTTGAACCGAACCTTCATTCAGTTCACTAACCGCTCTTAAAATCGGTAAAGACAGTGAGCGCGCCATATAATAGGACAGACCCAAACCGATAATTATGATTAAACTACAGACAATAATTGCACTGGAAAGGAGTTTGCGAATCTCCAGCCGCAAATCATCAAGATAAATACCGGATCCGACTACCCAGCCCCACTCCGGGACCAGCATTACATAAGAGATTTTAGGTACCGGTTCATTGAATCCCGGTTTGGGCCATAAATAATCAACAAACCCTGCACCATCTTTTGAGGCAACATTAACAAACTCCCGAAACAAATACTTTCCGGTGGGATCTTGTTCATTACTCATATCCTTCCCATTCAACTCGGGACTGATTGGGTGCATGATCATCTTGTGACCCAGGTCGTTAATCCAAAAGTATTCCTGAATATCATATCTTAATGTGTTTAAAGCAGCTTTGGCTCGATCTTGAGCCGCTGCGACAGTCAATGTTCCGCTATTAGATTCGGCAATAAAATGCTTGATCACTCCGGTTGCCGTTTCCACCACATGCTTTGTTTTAGTGTATTTGGCTTCATACATATTATTAATTCAGGCGGTTCTATCTCTGTTTCCTTAATTCCAAAAATCTTATTGATCGGAATTAACGGAACAATATTGTCACGGACACGAACCATACTTCGGTTCCCCTTAACATTGATCCATTGACTCGGGTCCGGCTGTAAGATTTGTTTGATATACAGAGTCGGGACGATGTAATGGTTACCTATAATTTCTAGAATTGTCCCATTCATCGCCGCCAGGTTAATCGGAATCTTTAAAATAAAACGACATCCTTCACCGGGACGGTTATCAATCTCTACCTTGCCTCCATTACGCGAAATCTCAGTCCGAACTACATCAAGACCAACCCCGCGGCCGGAGATGTTATCAACCTTTTCGGCAGTAGAAAATCCCGGCAGAAAGATGAAGTTAACAATTTCGTCTTCACTATAATTAATATTGGGATCAATTATTTTTTTCTCAAGCGCTTTCTGATAAATCTTCTCCAGTGACAGTCCTTTCCCGTCATCAGCGACTTCAATATAAACATTCCCCCGTTTACTATAAGCACTGATCTTTACTAACCCTCGGGCGGGTTTACCTTTACTGATCCGTTCTGTTTCAGCTTCAATTCCATGGGAGATTGAATTTTTCACCATATGCAACAACGGTTCCAGCAACCGCTCGGCAACACTGCGATCTATCTCCGTCTCTTCCCCTTCCATCACAAACTCTATATTTTTTTGGAGTTCATTAATTGCATCCCGGGCAATCCGGTTGATCTTTTGAAAGGTAGATTTTAATGAGACCATTCGCAGTGACATCGAAAGATATTGGATGTCCTTGGTTATCCGCTCCATCCGGGTAAATTTATTGGCTAAAGAATCATCAGATTGGTAATACTTTGATACTTCCTCTTCAATCAGTGATTGAATGATTAATAATTCACCCATCATATCTACTAAATTATCAACTTTGGAGGTGGGTATTCTGATGAAATCATTATTACCGGCATTAGAATTGGCTACCTTTGGCTCGGTAACCGGTGTTGAGACTTTTGGGGCGGGTGGGATTACAGCGGGTTTACTCGGCAACTCACTTTGTTGTGATTTGTCAGTCTCCGAGTCTTCACTTTGCAAATTAGGAGTTTCGTTTTCAATTTTTTGTTCCGTTACGGTCGCTATCGTTGCAACAGTATTAACTTCATTATTAGGATTCGCCTCAACCACAGCCGAAACAGTCTCCCAATCACGCTGGCCAAGGACACCAAGATGTTCGGCAACCTTTTCCTTAAATTCCTGGTTATAATGGAGATCAATTTGCTCAATGATCTGTTTTACAAAGTCTGTTGACTTTAAAATTAATTCAATAACAGTCTTATTGACCACTGTTATTCCTTTACGGCAACTATCCAATAATGTTTCAGTCTGGTGCGCCAGCTCGCGGATGAGTTCTAAATTAACAAACCCAGCCAACCCTTTAATTGTATGAAAAGAGCGAAACAAGCTATGAATATTCTCAGTATCAGCAGGATTGCGTTCCAAATTAAGAACATTGGTCTCAATTGTTTCCAAATGCTCTCGGACCTCAACAATGAAATCTTGTAAAAACTCAGGGTCGATCACTTCTTCCGCTTGGGGTTGGCCGGCAATAATCTGATCAACAATTGATTTATCTTCGTCCACTGACGCACACCCTCCAGTTAATTACTCAATTGCATACGAAACCGTCAACAGTTGCCCATTAACTTTAAAAATATAGCGGTCTGACTTCACCCGACTGATCATAATAAATAACTTATCCCCGGTAATCAAAGTCGGAGGCGAGAGGTCAACAACTCCATCTATCGCAAGTTTATTCAGGAACATTCCCGCAATCATATTGGTCAGTTCGCCTAAAGCGCTTTTAACCATAAGGTCAACTTCGGTAAGCTTCATTCCACCCATCATCTTCCCGGCGATATGCAGAGCCGTATTCTTATCTAATCCAATCAAAAAGTTCCCTTTCAGACTGTTAGTAAACCCGACTAACATATTGACCTGACAGGCTGAAGTAAGATTTTCACTTACCAGGGCTCTCTGAAAATCAGCATTTACCCCAAACATCGGCATCATTTCACTGATTGTTTGAATAATTGCTTCCTGTTTTTCCATTTTGATCACTCTCCCTCAAAGCCAATATCAAGTTTGGCAACACCTGATTCACTCTTGAAAAAAACAATCTCCGACTGAATGCTGGGAGTTGTGATCTCCATCTTGTCACCGGTAAAAATAGCTGGCGGTGTCAGGCGCAGATCAACACCTTTGTATGTGTTGTTGATTTTGGTGATCGCTTTGCCGCTAAAAATATTGGCAAACTCCGCCAAGAAGAGATACATCTCAAATTCATCAGTAAACGGTTCCCCATTCATCTCCTCTGTCAAGCGACGGGCTGTTTCCATTGCCATCTCTACCATAATACGCCCTTTACTGTTATTACCAACTGCACCAACAATCACTGAAATCACTTGATCTTCCGGTAGCGTTTCCGGTTCCGGCTCCAAATCAAAGCGTTCTCCTGCCAGTTCAGCAGCAATTATCTGATAAGCCTCTTTGACACTTTGAGCTAAGAATCTAAACTTCTCCGGCTGCAAACAAATTCCACCTTTCTTATAAACTGTTAATTGCTGCTAACATCTCTTCAGGCTTAAACGGTTTCGTTAAAAAATGTTTAATACCAATACTTTTGGCTTCAGCGATCAAATCAGCATCACCCATTGCGCTTAGCATAATGACTTTAGTATCCGGATTTTTGGCAAACAAATTTTTGGCGGTCTCCAGACCATCCATTATTGGCATTGTAATGTCAAGAATTATCAAGTCCGGCTTTAACTCCTCAACCATTTCCAAACCAAGCTGACCATTGACTGCATGTCCTACCAGTTCAAAACCTTCTGGTTCTAAAGCCTTTTTCACTGCTTTAAAGATAAAAGGCGAATCATCAATCACCAATACTTTCATGGTTACCCCCCTTTTTTCACTGCTAAAACCATTTTAACTACTGAAATACTATTTAAATATATCGTCTTTTTTTTAAGATATTTAATATTTAATTTTTACTAAATCACTTTTATTTCTCATAATTAAAGCAACTTTCAGTAAATTTTTGCTGTTTTTATGTTAACTTAACGATCATAAAAAAATTAAAGGAAAATTTTAAATTTTGTTGAATAAATATTAACAGAGTTTTAATTTTTAATATACCTAAGAACATAACGGAGGGGAAATGTATGGATTTAGGAAAAAACATTCAACAAAGCATTGAGATTTACAAAAACAATTTCGCCACAATCTTTCTCGCAAGTTTAGTAGCTGGTTTGGTTGCAGGATTTACATTTATGATTTTACTAGGACCAGTATTTGCCGGATTGTCAATTCTCATTTTAAAAATCATTCGTGGTGAAAAAGGTGATTTTAACGAAATTTTTTGAGCATTTTAACATATTTGCCGATACTTTCATTGTTGCCCTAATTTGTGTAGCTGTATTAATTGTAGTTGGTATCTTAAACTTCATTCCTTTAATTGGTCAATTAATTTGTTTAGCTGTTGGTCCAGTAATTGGTATCGTCCTCACCTTCTCACTAATATTGGTTATTGAACAGAATATAAAACCAATGGACGCTATCAAACAATCAATTGAGTATGTTAAAACCAACCCGGTAAACTTGTGGCTTTATGCTTTAGTTATGGGTATCATTTCTGGTATAGGCACCATTGCCTGTGGTATTGGAGTATATCTTACTTTACCAATTGGAACAATAGGTCTGGCTCTTGCTTATGAACAATTATCCGGTAATAAATCCACCACCGTTAATAATGAAACAACTTTTAATGCTTAAATTAGTTAATTAACCACAACAAAAAACCACCTTTAAGGTGGTTTTTTGTTGTTATATTATACTTTTAGATGCCCAACAATACCTCTAACTTCCTATCTCAGCCAAATAATGAAATAAGGTCGCAAGTCCGGCTGCTAAGTCTTCATTTCTCACTACGACATCTTCAGGTACATCCAGGGAGACCGGCGCAAAATTCCAAATCGCCTTAATACCGGCTTCTACCAAAACATTGGCAATCGACTGTGCCCATTCTCCCGGCACAGTAATAATTGCCACCTTCAGTTTGAGCCTGCGAATAATATGCAGCATCTCTTTGACCGAGAAGACTTGACGTCCGGCAATCTGGGTCCCAATCAAACTGGGGTTGTTATCAAATAATGCAACAATATTCAGTCCATAACGCTCAAAACCGGGATAATCGATTATTGCCCGTCCTAAACGGCCGACTCCTACCAATGCCGCTTCATTGATGTTATTTAAACCTAAGATATCTTCCAGTTTTGATTGTAGTTCCAAGACATTATAACCAACTCCAGGAGTACCCATAGCTCCAAACATTGTCAGATCTTTACGGACTTGAACCGCATTCACTTGTGCCGCTTTGGCAATCTGTTCCGAAGATACAAATTCCAGTTTACGATCAACACAATTCCTTAAATAGCGATAATAGAGCGGTAATCGCTTTAAGGTAAATTTAGGTACTTTAACCGAATCGGAAGCCATTTAGCACCATCCTTAGAGGCCTTATCTCCTATCAGATATCTTAAAGGAGTCTTAAGGTTTTTGGTTATTAAGCAAAATTGGAGAAAAATTATTGAGAACCGGGGCACTTATTAAAAATACCCCGGTTTTTTAAAAGACTACTCAATTTTGGAAAATAATTTTCAAAGTCAACTTATTTCTTTACGGCATTAAGTTCATCAAGAACTTTGGTGTTAATCAATGAACTGACTTTATCAGGAGTAATTCCACTGATCACTTCATCGTTAACTCTTACCGAAGGACCTTCCTCACAATTTTCCAGACAGAAAGTCGCATGAAGATTGATCTGGTCTTTAAGGCCGCTTTTTTCAGCTTCTTTCATAAACTCTTTTAAAGTATCATACGAACCTTTCAAGTAACAACAGGTTCCGACACATACCGCGACATCAACTTTCTGTTCTTTCTCCGCATTCAACAGCTGGATCTCTTCACCGCTAATTCTCGCCCTGGTCGTGTAATGAGTGTGCAGGGTTTCATGAGCTTCATGACTGTTCGGTTTTTGAAGCCATTTTTCGTAGAATTTGGCAACAACCGGGTTATCCTGTGATTTCCGTAATTGTGAGAGCTTATCAGCGTTGTAAATGCTCTTCGCCCTTGCTTTTTTGACTTCGGTGTTTTGAGCTATTGGTTGACCGGCACCGCTGATACAGCCACCCGGACAAGCCATCACTTCCACGAAGTCATATTTTACTTCGCCGGTTTTGAGCTTTTCCAAAAGCTTTTTAGCATTATTAAGACCGTGGACCACTGCAATCTTAACTTCTTTACCTTTTAAGTTAACAGCAGCTTCTTTAAGTCCAGCCATTCCACGGACAGCCTCAAAATTAACCTGTTCTAAAACATCACCGGTTACCATTTCATAGGCTGCGCGTAATGCTGCTTCCATAACACCACCGGTAGCGCCAAAGATAACTCCGGCACCGGTAGTGAATCCAAACGGCATATCAAATGCTTCCGGTTCTAAGGCATTGAAGTCCAAACCGGCTTCACGAATCATCTGCGAAAGCTCCTGAGTGGTGAGTACCAAATCAACATCCCTAACTCCTTCAACCTCAAACTCCGGTCGGGAAGCTTCATATTTTTTAGCCGTACAGGGCATGATCGAGATCACAAAAATATCCTTCGGATCCTTGCCAAGCTCTTTTGCCCAGTACCGTTTCACCAGAGAACCGAACATCTGCTGTGGTGAACGGCAGGTTGAGAGATTCTTCAACAATTCAGAACCATTATGTTCGGCATACTTCACCCAAGCCGGACAACATGATGTGAAGAGCGGAGCATCAGCTTCACCTTTTTGAAGCCGATCAATTAATTCAGTAGTCTCTTCCATAATCGTTAAGTCAGCGGCAATACAGGTATCAAAAACTTTATCAAAACCAAGTTTCTTGAGTGCTGAAACTGCTTTACCGGTTACGATCTCACCGGCAGGGGTTCCAAATTCTTCTCCTAAAGCAACACGGACTGCCGGTGCTACTTGGGCAACAACCACTTTGTTAGTATCGTGGATCGCTTTCCAGGCTTTGGCTGTTTCTGACTTAACTACCAAAGCACCGGTCGGACATACGGCACTACATTGTCCACAGTTTACGCAGTCAACCTCTGCTAAACTTTTGTTAAATGCCGGTGTAACCTGAACTTTGAAACCGCGGTTCGCAAAGTTCAAGATCCCAATCCCCTGAATTTCGGAACACATCCGGACACAATCGCCGCAAAGAATACACTTATTGGGATCACGGACAATTGATGGACCGGAATCATCGATCGGCAATTTAACATCACGTTCGCCAAAACGGATATCACGCACCCCAAACCGTTTGGCCAAGTCTTGTAATTTACAGTTATTGCTGCGTTCACAGGTGGTACATTCACGGTCATGGTTGGCTAATAATAATTCCAATACCGTACGACGAACCCTTTGGACCCTTGGACTGTTGGTCAGAATCTTTATTCCCGGGGTTGGAGGTGTTGAACAAGCAGCGACAATACCTCGCCCCTCAATCTCAACCACACACATCCGGCAAGCACCATAGATACTTAACTCGGAATGATAACAGAAGGTTGGCAGTTCGATTCCAACTTTGCGAACGAGTGTTAAAATATTTTGTTCGCCACTCAGTTCGACTGGTTGATTATCTATATAAACCATATTTTCACTATTCACTGATTATCCCTCCTTAATTGCTTTGAACGGACATGTACTTACACAAGCACCGCACTTAATACATTTCTCTGGGTCGATTACAAATGGATTACGGACTTCTCCAGAAATCGCACTCACTGGACAAACTTTACTACATTTGGTACATCCTTTGCACAATTCAGGATCAATTGCGTAGGCAGCCAGTGCTTTACATTCTCCGGAAGGACATTTTTTATCAATTACGTGAGCAATATACTCATCTTTGAAATACTTCAACATTGTTAATACTGGGTTAGGAGCAGTTTTTCCAAGTCCGCATAAAGAACCGTCTTTAACCGCTTCAGCCAGGTCTTCAAGAATTTCAACGTCTTCAGCGCGTCCTTCACCATTTACGGCCCGTTCGAGGATCTCTAACAACCGTTTGGTTCCTTCGCGGCAAGGGACACATTTACCACATGATTCGTTTTGGGTGAAGTTCATAAAGTAACGGGCAACCTCAACCATACAGGTTTTTTGGTCCATTACGACCAATCCACCGGAACCAATCATTGCTCCTGCTGACAGCAGTGAATCAAAATCAAGCGGCATATCCAAATGTTTCTCGGTCAAACATCCACCTGACGGTCCTCCGATCTGCACTGCTTTAAACTGTTTACCGTCTCTGAGTCCGCCACCGATATCAAAGACAATCTCCCGGAGGGTTATTCCCATCGGAACCTCAATCAATCCGGTATTGGCAACCTGACCGGTCAGAGCAAAGGTTTTGGTACCAGGGCTCTTTTCAGTTCCGATACTTCTAAATGCTTCAGCACCACGATTAATTACAATTGGTACATTAGCAAAAGTCTCAACGTTATTAATAAGGGTTGGCTTACCCCAAAGACCGCTTTGTGCAGGGAACGGTGGCTTCGGTCTGGGCATTCCGCGTTCACCTTCAATTGAAGCGATTAATGCTGTCTCTTCACCGCAAACGAATGCTCCGGCGCCTTCTTTAATCTTAATCTTAAAATTAAAACCGGTTCCTAAAATATTATTCCCCAATAATCCATTGTCTAACGCTTCTTTAACTGCTTTCTTCAAACGTTGAATTGCCAATGGATACTCCGCACGGACATAAATATATCCTTCATCAGCACCCACTGCAAAACCGGCAATAGCCATTCCTTCTAATACCTTATGGGGGTCACCCTCCATAACACTGCGGTCCATAAAGGCACCCGGATCACCTTCGTCACCATTACATACTACATACTTTTTGTCCCCTGGTGACATTAAAGTAGCTTCCCATTTACGTCCGGTTGGGAATCCACCACCGCCACGGCCACGAAGACCAGACTTTAAGATCTCCTGACAAACTTCTGCGGGTTTCATTTCCGTAATAACCTTTGCTAATGCTTGATATCCGCCTTTAGCAATGTATTCTCTGAGTTCCTCCGGATCGATTACACCGCAGTTACCAAGAACGGTCCGTTCTTGGTTATGATAAAACGGAATTTCATGTTCTTCAGCATATACTGCTCCGGTTACCGGATGACGGTATAATAACCGGTCAACCGGTTCTTTACCTTCCATTAAGGCTGCGACCAGATCAGCAGCATCTTCAGGCTTTACTCTGGTATATAAAATACCGCCTGGTTCAACTCTTACTAAAGGACCCATCTCGCAGAAACCGTGACAACCACTGGTGACAACTGATGTTCCTTCTTTTCCTTCTAGCAGCATCTCCACTGTAACATACGCATTGCGTTTTTCGACTTCTGCTTTAATCGCTTCATAAACCTTAAGCGATCCGTTGGCAATACAACCGGTACCAGCACAAATAAGGATTCTGGCTTTTTCTTTATCGTATCCGGCTTTCCAAACACTTTGTAGTGAGTCCAGTTTGGTCCGGGAATCAATCATTTCGTTTCACCTTCTTCTTCAAGAATTTTGTCAATGATTACATTGATCGCTTCTGGAGTCATCTGACCATAGATTTGCTCATTGATCATTACTACCGGTGCTAAACCGCAGGCTCCGAGGCAGGAAACTGTCTCAACCGTAAACCGAAGATCATCGGTGGTTTTACGATCCTTGCGAAGACCAACCCGCTTACGGATCGCATCATTAACCGGATTTGAACCGCGAACATGACAGGCAGTTCCATCACAGATTTTAACTACATACTTACCTTTAGGCTCTAAAGAAAATTGAGCATAGAAGGTAGCAACGCCATAAACCGTTGCCGGAGAAATATTCATTACCGTTGCAATATAGGTCAAGATCTCTTCAGGTAAATAACGATACTCTTCTTGCACCTCCTGAAGAATCGGGATTAGTGCGGATAAATCCGTACCATGATGTTGAATGATTTCATTAACTTTCTCAAAACGGCGCCGCGGTAATGTAGCCGGGTCGTTTTTCAAGTCTTTTACTGCTTCTCCCATAGACTGATTACTCCTTTCAAATTTATCCACATCTCTCTGATAAAAGAGATGATGCTGGCAACTTCATTACTACTTACATTACAACCGGTTGACAATCCTAAAAATAATGCAATGTTACTTCCTTGCCTTTCGACTTTAACAACTCCGTAATCTCATTCACTATCTGCAACTTTAAGCCTAAGTCCAAAGGCAATTCCGGATTTTGGTGGGCCGGGTTGATAGCCCGTCCAACAATGAATTTTATTTGATCACTATCCAGTAAAACTCTTGCTAATAAAGTAGCGCCATTGTCTTTACTGAAAATTTCACTGCCATCTTGATCGTTTTTTAAATATTCCAGAGTCTTACTTAAAGTGATAATTCCTTCAGTTACCAAATCAATTCCTCTTAGCCGTCCGGTCGGAGGTATAACCGGATCAATTGTATTGATATCAACTTCGATCTCCCGGCCTAACTGTTTAGAGACAATTGTACTGGTAGTACCGCCGCAGACAACCTTTTTCCCGGTTTCTTGCATGATCATCTCCACCAGTTTCGGATCATCATTCTGATCATGCGGTGGTCCCACAGCAACCGTTAGCGTACGCGGTTTGCGAAGTTGCAAAGTCAAAACTGTTACATCGTCACCTGGTTTTCCTGCATAAAGCTGTTCACAGGTTGTTAAAAGCCAGCGACAGATATCTTCGGCGGTCCCTTTTGTCTTGCTAATTCGCTGTAAATATTCGGCAACATTATCCCATTGCCAGCCAAGGTTTAAAACCTCACCGATGCCCGCGTGAATAACTCCATCTGAGACCGCCACAAGCGCATCTCCCGGTTTCATCAGAAAACGGCTTTCCTTAATCCGTTTCCCACAGATCTCCACTTCCTCAGATTGGACCGGGGTAATCTTCCCGCTTTGCAGGTAAAAGATGGCCGGATTATCAAACTCAACTACATAAGTCGCACCATCCCGGTTGATTTGGATAATTGTAAAAGTTGAATACGCTAAATTGCGCTTTTGACATAAAGGAAGACTGTCCGTTATTGTTTCTACCACTTCTTCTAACGTTGCTCCCTTTTCAAGCATGGTAACTACAATTTTAGCAGTCATTTTCGAAAGAATATTTGCTTTGACACCGCTACCCAATCCATCAGCCAACACTGCGACTACATTGTCTTCAGTCTTTAAAATTTCAACATTATCACCGCACAGTTCTTCACCATGCTTGGTTAAACTCGAATATCCGGTTTCAATGAAGTACTTCGTTGAAGTATTCATCTGCCCTTACCTGCCTCACTGTCAATTAATTTCATTAATTTAGTTAGCTGAACTTTGGTTTCGGCAGTGGTTTCGCCTAAAAGACCCGCGATCTCTTGGGCGACACGCATTTGCTTATTGATTACTTCCTGGGCTTTTCCCAAAGTCTCTACGGTCATTCGGTCCAGTTTTTCCCGCTGTTGTTTTTCACGAGTAATATCTGCAAAAATTCCAATTACAACTTCTTCGTTTTCAACATAAAAAATCGCTTGCCACGCAACCAAACCATACGCCGGATAAGAGACTTCTCCGGTAACAACCTGCTTGGTCTGGATCGCTTCTTCAAAATATTTGGGATTGATAATCGTCCCTAAGTTACTCCCGACAACCTGCTCCTGCTTGCAGAGGAACTTTCGTTCCGCAGCGGGATTAACCTCCAGAATACGTAGATCTTTAGTTACCACAAAGATCGCATTTGGAGTCATATTACAAATGAGATTGGCACGCGATTCAGCTTTAGCCCGCATATAAGGGATACACATATTAACTTCTGCCATCCCTTTGGCAACAGCAATTGCTTTCTCACGGCAAGAATTATAGCCACAGGCCCCGCAATTGAGCTCATCTTCCAGTTTGAATTTACCGGTCCGTGCCAGAATCTCGGCAATCTGCTCGTTTGACGGAACCGGTTCCGGATCAACCGGCGCAAAACTGCGTGTAATGTTAGGGTAATCACAACTTCCCGCTTCTTCCCGGTTATTGTCCTGCCGCCGGGTCTCCGCATATGACAATAACTTCTCCCGTTTACTGTACAAGCCATCTAACGAAGGGATGCCCGGTCCGGCAATACAACCGCCACGACAAGCCAACAGTTCAATTAATTTATATGAATCACTAACTTGTTGAAAATTATCCAAAAAGCTGATGGTTTCTTCTAAGCCATCAATTGTGATGACATCTTTCGCTAATAGATCGGTACTTAACATTGCTGTCTTGGCTAAACCTCCCGGCGAAGGAAATACCTGCGCCAGTTTCGCGCCAGGACCATCAAATTTACCATCCGGTAATACTCCGGGGTAGATTCGGTTTTCATTAATCAGTTGCATTAATTCAAAGAAAGTTAATACTGCATCAACACTGTCAAAATGTTGTGCTTCTTCTTTCTTGGCAATACAAGGCCCGATAAAAACAACCTTGGTATCTTTACCATAACGCTGTTTTAAAATCGCACCATGCGCTACCATTGGCGAGACTACCGGAGCCAAATTCTTGGTTAACTCCGGATAGTAAAGCTCAATTAACTTGACAACCGCTGGACAACAACTGGTAATTACCGAACCGGTATTTTGCTTCACCAGAGCAAGATGTTGCTGGGCAACAAGTTCCGCTCCCTCGGCAGTCTCCTCAACATAACTAAATCCAAGGGACTTTAAAGCGGATATTACCTGACCCGGTTTCCAGCTATCAAAAGCGACTGCAAATGAAGGAGCTAGACTAACGGCAACTTTATAACCTGCTTTTAAATAACCGGATACTGTATTAACACTGCTTTCAATCTTCTTAGCTTGCTGGGGACAGATTGTCACACAACGGCCATCACCAATACAGCGGTCTTCAACCACTTCAGCATGACTACTGATTACCCGAATTGCTTTAACAGGGCAACAACGAACACATTTATAACAATCGCGGCAACTGGCTTTTATTGTTGATATCAAGCTCATCATTTCACCCCAGACTTTTTTAATCTGATCCCCCAAAAACAACCTTCAGTTATTTCAGTAGATTATTCTCAATAAACTGCATTACATTATCAACCGTTATATCAGAATAAACATTACCATTAAGTTTAATATTAACCCCATCTTTACAATTACCCATACAAAAGCATGCTTTTAACTCCACTTGAGCTTCCAAACCATTCTCAGCAATACTCTTTTGAAGTTCTTTAATCACGGCATATGCGCCACGCAAATGACAAGAACTTCCCACACACACTTCAATTAAATGCATCTTCTTCACCTTTCGCGAGAATAGTTCGTGAAATTTGTTACAATTACTTTCATAAAAAAAGCTAAATTAGCATCTTTCTTTGTAACTTTTTTCACGTTTTCAGTATAACATTAATCAGAACAAATATCAACCTAACCA
>JAKPCT010000037.1 GCA_029553165.1 Bacillota bacterium | reverse complement strand
CTCCATGGTGGCTCTCATCCACTCCGAGGCATTCAACCTCGATTTTCAACTCCGTAATATCTTTGTAGCTGCCAAGATTGAGGCTGGCGAAATCCAACCCGAGATCATGCAGGTTGATGTTAACAACCTGCTTGAAAGTGTTATAGAATCGTTTAAGTATGAGCTACGCAAGAAGAACTTAAAGGTTGAATACTCCTATAACAGCAGCACCAATTTGGTTAATCCTAAAATTTTTAAAACCGACCCTGAAAAGCTGAAGCTGATTATAGCAAATTTGCTCAGCAATGCAGTAAACTTTAGCTTTGAGGGTGGAGTAATTGAGATAATTGCTAATAGAGGCGTTAACAAGTTATCTATTTGTGTTAAGGATCATGGTATTGGTATCTCAAAGGAAAACCACAAAATAATCTTTGATAGGTTTAAAAGGCTCGATACAGGAATAAATTCCTTAAACAGGGGTCATGGATTAGGATTATCGGTAAATAAGGCCATTATTGATATGCTCAATGGTAGTATTGAAATAGAGAGTGAACTTGGGAAAGGTGCTTGTTTTACTATTTCAATACCAGAGCCCAATGTTGACGTTGACGATTTAGCCACCGATGCTAACGAGATGTTTTTTGATCAGGATGCAGAAATTTTTTAAAGCCGGTTGATGGACCACTTTAAGTCACATTACCTTTACCCTGCATCGCTATTTGCCGATAAGGAGCCTCATGTTGTTACTACAATTCTGGGCTCATGTGTGGCAGTATGCCTATACGATTCGGTTTTAAATCAAGGTGGAATTAATCATTACATGTTGCCATTGTGGAATGGACAGGGGCTTGCAAGCCCAAGGTATGGTAACATTGCCATTGAACGATTGATTGAAAGAATGATTTCACTTGGCTCAAAAAAGGAAAACCTTAAGGCCAAGGTATTTGGGGGAGGCGAGGTGCTTGAAACAAATCTGGACAACTTCCATATCGGTCAACGTAACATTGCTATTGCTTTAGAACTATTGGCTGAACATGGAATACCAATAATAGCTAAAAGTGTAGGTGGTAACCAGGGAAGAAAGATTGAATATAATACTGCTACAGGAGAGGTTCGCCATAAGTTTATTCAAAAGACATTAAACCCCAACGAGGTAAAAAGTATTAGTACAAAAAAGACCGAGTAAATTGCAGAATATTTTTATTGTCCTTAATTTTAATGTTGATGTAAATGGCTGATATGCTGAATAGAATAAAAGTGCTAATTGTTGACGATTCTGCATTGGTGAGGCAAACGTTGATGGAGATCATCTCATCCGATTCAGAGCTGGAGGTTATTGGAACTGCTGCCGACCCATACTTTGCAGCCCGTAAGATGGCTGAGGTGACCCCCGATGTAATAACCCTCGATATTGAAATGCCCCGGATGGATGGGCTAACCTTTCTTCGTAAAATAATGACACAACACCCCATACCGGTTGTAATAATTTCGAGCCTCACAAGCAGGGCAACTGAAATGGGTATGCGTGCCCTTGAACTTGGAGCCGTTGAATTGATCACTAAACCCCAGGTTAACACTAAAGCTTTTCTCGAAGAGTCAAAGGTTATCATTTGCGATGCAATTAAAGCAGCCGCTCGCAGTAGAATAGCAAGGCGTAAAATTCT
>JAKPCT010000034.1 GCA_029553165.1 Bacillota bacterium | reverse complement strand
AAAAAAGCTTAATGATAATATGGATAATCATATTGATAATGAAATTAATACTGAAGAAGGGGTTCATGGAATAAGGTGGTTTAATGATAAACTTGAATTTTTTGATGGTTCAGATTGGATTGAAATTGAAACACGACCTTTCAAAATCTTTGGTGTTAGAATTGACCTTACTAACAGTAATCCAGCATCAGCAGTAACTTATACAGATGATGCTGTTGACATGACTGGCGGGGATGCTGCTTGGGATTCCATGAATATTTTCAAAGACATCAAGCCTTGTGTTTTGAAGAATGGCGTGGTGCAATACTATTTAGACCCAAATGATTTCAGCAAAAAAGCTGATGGAAGTGCTGCTGACATAACGTCAGGTGATGATGGAGATGTAATGATTGAGATTCCAAAAACAGGCTATTCAATATCAACTGCTGGGAACACTTTGACTGTAAAAGTAACAGATGACCCCAACGATACCTCCAACTTCAAATATTACGCACATACAAGGTCGGATGAAGGTGATAGGTCGAAATTATATATTGGGGCTTACCTGGGTTGGAAAGATGGCAGTAATAAATTAAGAAGTTTGAGCGGTAAAACACCAATTGCTGACCAAACGATTGGAACATTCAGAACACAAGCCCAGGCTAATGGTGCAGGTTATGACTTGGTTTCCTTCTACCCTTTGACTTTACTTCAATGCTTATACTTAATTAGGTATAAAAATCTTGATTCTCAAACTGCACTTGGTAGGGGTTATGTAGATGGAAATAGTGCTGCAACTAAAACTGGTGGAACGAAGGCAAAAGGAATGTTCTTTGGAGAAACAACTGGTAAAAAACAAATGAAATTCCTGGGGATTGAAGACTTTTGGGGCAATCTTCGTTGGTGGATTGATGGGTTGTTCAGTGATTCAAATAGAAACATTAAGACTGCTTTTCAAAACTTTAATGACGATGGAAACAATTACACTGATAGAGGTCAAGGGGCAACATCTGATATTGGAAACTACATGAGTAAACCACAAGGAACAAGTCAAACAGGATTTATTGCAAAAGAAGTTAGTGGTTCAACTTCAACTTACTTTTGTGATTCTGCTAGTTTGTATGCTTCCCGCTTGCCTAGTTTCGGTGGTAATTGGGCTAGTGCTTCTATTGCGGGTGCTTTCTCTCTTGGTGTGGATCGTGAGGCTTCGAATTCGCTTTCTACTCTGGGCGGTCGCTTGATGTATTTATAGGGTTAATATATGGGCAATGGTAAAGATTGGATTTCATTACCTGCTTAAAAAATATTTGGATGATTATTAC
>JAKPCT010000017.1 GCA_029553165.1 Bacillota bacterium | reverse complement strand
AAAGCTAAATAGGACTACTGATGAATACGGAAATTGGAGTAGGTACTACTGTAAAAATCATAAGTATGCAAAACATACAAAAAATTTTATGATAGGGGAGTTTGAGCCATGAGCCTACTTGAACAAGTGTTAAAAGCCCGTGAAGAAGCAGAAAAGGCGTTGGAGGTGGGGGAATGGAAACATTATTGCCCGGAGTGTCAGGAAAGCGAGGGAAAGGAAGGATGAACGGTTAGCGCGTCTTTGAGCGGAGGTGATGTATAGTCTTGGTTATCGCTGTTGACTTTGACAACACATTAGCGTTTACAGACTATCCTGACATTCGCGCGCCTAACCAGCCGGTTATAGATTATATTAAAGCGCGCAAGCTGGCGGGCGACACGATTATATTATACACTTGCCGACATGATAAAGAGCTCGCAGAAGCGGTTGAAAGGTGCAGACGGCAAGGGCTGGAGTTTGACTACATCAACGAAAATGTGCCGGAACTCATTGAGCGGTACGGTGACAGCCGGAAGATTGCGGCGGACATTTATATAGACGATAAAAACGTGTTGGTGAGTGAAATCATGAAGGAAATGGAGGTTAAAAATGTAAATGAAAATCGTTGACGGGAAAATAGCTGAAGCCACAAAAAGCGAATTGTTTAATTATTGGTTAACATGCGGGTATGATGATATTTATTCGTTTCCGGAGTTTCTGGAACGGATGAAGAAATGCGGGGTTGTGATTAAAGAGGAGGATGATAAAAATGCCAAGTTTTAACAAAGTAATTCTAATAGGACATATGGTCGCTGATCCGGAATTAAAGCAGACGGTAAACGGCATCCCGGTTACATCTTTCCGCATCGCGGTTGCTCGGCGATTTAAAAAACCGGGAGACGAACAGCAGGCTGACTTTTTCGATATTGTTGCTTGGCGGCAGACAGCGGAGTTTGTCACTCGGTATTTCAGCAAAGGTATGCCCATATTGGTATGTGGCGCGCTCCAAAATCGTTCGTGGGTTGACGCAAACAACAAAAAACGCATTACGACCGAGATTGTCGCAGACGAAGTAACTTTTGTCGAGCGTAAATCCCAGCAGACAGCTGGAGAAGTGCCGTCGTACAGTCAAGGCGGCTGGCAGTATGAAGATTTATCATCGGATGATGAGTTGCCGTTTTGAGGAGGTTATTTATAATGGAATATAGCACAAATGATTTACTTAAACATCTTAAAAAAATGGTATTTACAGCATATAGTGACTCAGAAGTACAGGCAATACTAAAAGAATAC
The DNA here is from genome assembly GCA_029553165.1 of Bacillota bacterium. Lineage (GTDB taxonomy): Bacteria > Bacillota > UBA4882 > UBA8346 > UBA8346 > JAKPCT01. The sequence goes on along the minus strand of JAKPCT010000017.1, from coordinate 989 downwards.
GCAAAGCTGGAAGAAGCCGCTTTTGTTGAACGTTTAAAAAGAGCCGGATTTAACATCGAAGCATTCGAACGAATGATAAAAGAATGGATGGCATACACAAAAACCGGATTAACTCCTGAACAAGTAATGGCGATGAAGCGAAAGGCGGGACAGCATTGACTCTTGAAGAATATTTAAGCTCGGCAAGCTATATGAACGACCATATAAAGATACTCCTTGATGAAAAAGCAAAATTATACCAAATTGCAACGGCTATAAACTGCGATATGTCAAAAGAGCGCGTACAGGCCAGCGCGAGCGGGGACAAGCTGCCAAACATCATCGCAAAAATCATTGACCTGGAAAGGCAGATTGACCGGGAGATAGATGCATATATCGACCGCAAGAGAGCGATAAGGGAGCTAATAAAGAGCGTGCTGCCGGTATCAGAAATACAATGGCGGGTGCTTGTTTACCGTTACATGATGGGCCTTTGCTGGGATGATGTTGCAGACAAGTGTAATTATAGTGTAAGCCAGATTAAACGGATACATAAAGCGGCAATCGAAGAAATCCGGCGGCAAAACCCGAAAAAAGTATCTGAAATCGAAAAGATGAACCGAAATGAACTTGAATGATATCTCTGATTGATGTATTATGTTAGTGTGAAAATATATGAAAAACAGCCGAGAGGTAATAACCTTCCGGCTGTTTTGTTTTGCACTGGAGGTCGCGCAGACAATGAGCAGGAAAACCAAAAAGAGAATAAAAGAGCCTGATCAGCGTTGTCTGTGCGGTCGGTGCGCGACAACGTATCAGATAGCGGGCTACGAGGTTACAAGAGATTATAACGACGAAAACCGTCATCCTTGCGATATTTGCAAGCGTGATGGATGGATGTTTATAATAACAAAAAGCTCCGGTTAATCGGAGCTTTGTTTTTTGCGGTAATCTATATATGGCTCATCTCTGTCTATAACCCAGTTGCGGCCAATTTTGCGAGCCGTGCG
>JAKPCT010000007.1 GCA_029553165.1 Bacillota bacterium | reverse complement strand
ACCGAAACGCTGTAGTTGCTTTGGATAAGTTATTCAGAGCAATATTGTATTTAGACTGCAACCATGATGGGTCATGTGATTGTGGACATATATCTATGATTATTAGAGACGCAAGTAAGATTATAAATAAATCGGGAGAGGGGTTATATGAAATATGAATTAAATCAAATTCTCCATGCCGACTGTATGGATATTATGAAAGATATACCAGATAAATATTTTGAATTGGCGATTGTCGATCCGCCGTATGGGATAGGTGAAGATGGCGGAAAGCAGATTGAATGGAAATCAAGACCAAACTCAATAGGCAAAAAACCAAAATATCAGAAAAAGGGATGGGATAATAATATTCCAGATGAAAACTATTTTAATGAATTAAGAAGAATAAGCAAAAATCAAATAATATGGGGTGGTAATTATTTTACAAATTTATTAAAACCGAATGGTTGTTGGATTGTTTGGGATAAGATGATCGAGATAAAAATGTTTACAGGATGTGAGCTTGCGTGGACTTCGTTTAATAAAAATATAATAAAGAGATTTCAATGCCATCCATTTAATAATCTCAAAGGTGGTAAAATAAAACAACATCCCACTCAAAAACCCGTTGCGCTTTATAGATGGATATTACAAAACTATGCAAAACCAGGAGATAAAATAATTGACACGCATTCCGGTTCAGGCAGTTGCGCCATCGCCTGCCACTTGGAAAAGTTTGAATTTTTAGCGATTGAAAAAGATGAAGATTATTACAAGGCCTCAGTTAAGAGGCTTGAAGAAATACGATCACAAGGGGTATTATTTTGACCGCACTCCGTCCATATCAGGAAAAATTGTATAATCAAGCACGGGAATCGCTTAAAAATAACCGTGCGGTATTACTGCAGCTTGCTACAGGTGGGGGAAAAACGCCAGTAATGGCTGCAATGTGTGAATCAGTAACCGGAAAAGATAAACGGGCATGGATTGTCGTCCCGCGTAAGGAATTATTAAACCAGGCATCGGCACACCTGTCAAAATGGGGAGTCAGTCACGGTATTATTGCAGCCGGACAAATCGAGTCACGGGCGTTTAAAATTCATGTCGTTTCAAAAGATACGCTAATCCGCCGTTATGACAAAATTAAAAATTGGCCTGATCTACTTCTTATAGACGAAGCTCATTTATATATCGACAGACAAATTGAAATAATATCTCATTTGCCAGAATCGTCAAAAATTATCGGGATGACCGCTACACCGGAACGACTTGACGGACGTGGATTGTCTGAAGTATATTCAGAGCTTATAGAGGGGCCGTCAATACCGGATTTAATCAGACAAGGATATTTAACCGACCTTGAATACTACGCTCCACCGCTTGAAGGATTGTCAGAATTGAAATATAGAGGGACTGAAATTGATGAGGAAACATTTGAGGAGTTATTACAGCGCAAAAAAATATACGGAAAAGTAATTGAGCATTATGTCAAATACGGCAAGGGAAAAGCGGCACTAATATTCTGCCGGTCGGTAAAATCGGCATATCACACAGCACAAGAATTTAAAAATCATGGATTTAAAGCCGAAGCGATTGATGGAACAATGTCTGACAAGACTGTGAGTCAAATACTCGAAAAACATCGTAACGGCGAAATACAGATTATATGCAACTGTCTGCTTGCAACTTATGGCGTGGATATCCCGAGAGTTGAATATATTGCCGATATAAGTCCAACGTTATCACTGGCTTTATATATGCAGAAAATTGGCAGAGGACTCAGGCCGTTCCCAGGAAAGGAAAAACTTATTTATATGGATCATGTAAATCAAATCCTCGAACACGGCGTAAACGGCGTTCCTCCTCATTATCTTGAGCATATAAATTGGAATTTTCATGGTAAAGAAAAACGAAAAAGAGACAAGACTTTAAAAAATGTTAAACTTTGTCCTCATCTTGATTTTTTATACTGCCATAATCCTCATTGCTCTACTTGTAGTCATAACCCTGATAAATCAGTGACCGACGCAAGAAAACCGATGATAATTGTTCCCGCAGAACTTGAAGAGGTGAAAAAGCCAGTAGCAATGGCTGAACGTAGTTATGATGACCGCCGAATAATTGAGGATAAAATCAGCGAGCAGGTTTTAAAATATAAATCCATGCCGGATGAGTTACCGTCTGTAGTTGATGAACTTGTCAAAATTGCAAACGACTGTGGTTATAGCCCATTCTGGATTTA
>JAKPCT010000160.1 GCA_029553165.1 Bacillota bacterium | reverse complement strand
GGCAGTAAACGAGGAGCTAACCTCAGCCAACGAGGAACTTTACAATCAGCGCGAAAAGCTAATAGAAACCTTACAAGAACTAAAGAACGCTCAGCAAACCCTAATCCAATCGGAGAAAATGGCATCGCTTGGTTTGCTTGCCGCTGGCGTTGCACACGAAATTAATAACCCGTTAAACTTCATTCAGGGTGGTATTATTGCCATTGAGGGTTACATCAACGATAAGTTTAAAACCCATAAAAGCGATCTGCAACCCTTAGTTGATGCTATCAAGGAAGGGGTTAAACGCTCAGCCCAAATTGTTAGAAGCCTTAACCAGTATAGCCGAGCCGACTATACCAAACACTCAAATGTTGATTTACATAGGGTGATTGACAACTGCCTGGTACTGCTTTCCAGTGGGTACCGCGATAGAATTGAGATTATAAGGCATTACGATGAAGATTCAACCGGCATTTACTGTAACGAGGGGCAAATACACCAATCGTTCATGAATATTCTCATCAACGCCATTCAGGCTATCGATGGAACAGGTAAAATAACAATCACAACCACATCAAAGGACAAAACAATTAAGGTGATTTTTGAGGATACCGGATGTGGGATTGACCCAGAAAATTTGACCAAGATTTTCGATCCGTTCTTTACCACCAAGGAACCGGGGCTGGGTACAGGCTTGGGGCTATCCATCACCTACAACATCATAAAGGAACACAAAGGAAACATCAACATACACTCCGAAAAGGGAAAAGGAACAAAAGTTACAGTAGTTTTACCTAAAACAAGCTAACCATGGATGCAACAGGAAACATCAGCGTGCTCCACATCGACGATGAGCCAACAAACGTTCTGCTTTTTGAGGTAAACTTCCGGTGGTACTACCGGGTTGTAAGCGCCAATTCCGGTGTCGATGGGTTAACAAAACTTACCCAATACCCAAATATCAAAGTAATTTTCTGCGATATGAAGATGCCAGGCATGAACGGACTTGAGTTTGCCCGTGAGGCAGCAAAGGTTAAACCGGGTGTACCCTGCTTTATCCTAACAGGATACGACATATCGCCTGAAATTTACCATGCAATTAATGAGGGTTGGGTAAGCGGTTACATCCAGAAACCGTTTGAGGTCGACCAAATTATATCAGCAGTAAATAAGGTAACCCGAACAACCACCGATTAGTACCACTTTTTCCGCACGAATATAAGCAAAGCAATTACCGATATTGTTATAGATGCTATAACAATAGCCCCAAATGCCCACGGATGACTTTCTAGGTTATTGGGAACATTCATCCCATAAAAACTAGCAATTAATGTTGGAATCATTAGTACAATAGAGATAGAGGTCAGTCGCTTCATCACAATGTTAAGGTTATTGGAAATAACCGAAGCATAGGCATCCATCATTCCGCTGAGAATGTCGGAGTAAACGCTTGTAGTTTCCTGTGCCTGGCGCAACTCAATTTCTACGTCCTCCAACAGTTCAGGATTATAGGTATCGCGGTAACTACGCAGGTTTTTTATCCTATGCAGCAGTATATCGTTGCCCTTGAGCGATGTGGTAAAAAACACTAAACTCTTCTCAATGCGTAGCAAATCCTGTAACTCCTCGTTACGGATAGAGCGCTCCAGCTGTTCTTCAGCTTCCTTAATGTCGTTGTTAATTTGTTTAAGGTATTTCAGGAACCAAACGCTCGACGAAAGCATTATCCTAAGCACCTGATCGAAGTGATCCTTAATTATAATTCCCTTGCGGACTGAGAATTGAATAAAATCGGGTACTACCTCGCAGCGGTAAAAACTAATGGATACAAAAACCTCATCCTTGAAGATGATACCAAAGGGGACTGTGGAGTAAGGAATTTTAAGGTCGGTATTCTTGTAGGGGACGCGCATCAGGATAAAGAACCACCCGTTTTCATACTCAATACGTGGTCGCTCATCTACGTCCTCAATGTCGTTATAGAAAGCATCAGGTACCCCGAGCTCATCGAGTAAGTAACGTTTTTCCTCGTTAGTTGGATTTTCAACGTTTACCCAGCAGTAGGGCTCCCATTCGGCGGTTGGATGTAACCCAATGTCCCTTTTCCAGAATGAAATCATGTACTATCCCTCCAAAATTTTATAGAATAGAGGCATAGTACATTACCTCTATTCCAGGTTAACTATCAGGGTGATAATCGTCCATATTGAAATTTGACTTTTTCCGACCGTGCAAAGTTAATTTTTTTTGTTTTAATACTACCATCTTATATGAATGTAATGCTTTTTTTGTGAATATTCTTTAGCTGACTTATAAA
>JAKPCT010000265.1 GCA_029553165.1 Bacillota bacterium | reverse complement strand
AGGACTTGAGCGGTAGTTTCCACAAGTACTGCCATCATAATCCCTTCTTCCTTCATTTTTATATATAATATGGGATTGTCGGGATATAAGAGTTATGATGGAAGCACTTTTTCCGAAATGACACATATCTCCTCCAAGCTTACTTTCCTAAAAACCAGTCCCTTATTTCCTGCCCACTGTTCGGTGGGGGTTCCTTAATTTTTTATGCTTGTCCGGCCTCAAACACCTCTCCAATAGTTAGAATCTATTAGAATAGTCGTTCCCTACGACGGCGGCTTCGGCTTCACTCTTGAGGTAACTGTGGTTAAAAAAGTTCATAATACATTAAGTAAAAAAAGGTCGTTGCTGAATACTTTTTCAAGCAGGAAGCAACGACCCTGATAATTAATAGATGAAATATTAATTAGATCGCTATTTTCTTCGGAATCAACAACTTCTGCCCAACCGTAAGTTGACCCGAATCAACCAGTTTATTCGCTTTTACCAATGTTTCAACCGTCGTCTGATAATGGCGGGCGATCTTCCAAAGGGTGTCCTCCGGTTGGACAACATAAAACAACATACATGGACGGGTCCCGGGATCGACTCTCTCAACTAAGGCACAATTACTCAAGACTGTTAACGAACGCGGTGTTGTCCCGACTAAAGTTGTTTTTAAAGTTCCGGAGAGTTTCAGACTGCGTTCACTGCTCATCTCTAATTTGGTTTGGTTTAAAATAACTTGAGCCTGGAGTAATGTTTCAGGTTGAATTCCCGGAAAATCAATCACCGCAGTAATTGGAACTGAATTGGTATTACGTTCCTCCCAACTTGCAGTCGCAAGGCGTTCTGATCCACTGTTATCTGCAATATAGCGCAGCCAGACATCCAATCCGCCTTCAACCAATACTTTATCACTTGCCGCTTCAAACTTGAGGTCCAGTGGCGTAACTCCATAGAGTAAAATTCTTTCCAAATCCGGTTGCCCAGCAGCCAAACTGAGTTCGGCCTCAAATTCAATCTCCGTAGTTTGTTCGCCGGTAAATTCATTATAGGTCAATGTATTCTTTTCAACATCAACTACTTGTTCAGCTTCTGGAAT
>JAKPCT010000157.1 GCA_029553165.1 Bacillota bacterium | reverse complement strand
TGAGGGGGATATTGTAACAGGTTTATTCAACCACACAGATATCATAGGACATATAGTATATGGTTCTGACGCAACATTTTTTATAAATCGCAAAGGATTATATGGGATAGGACTTAATAACGCAACAGATTGGCTCGAGGTTATCGGCAACATCTACGAAAATCCAGAATTATTAAAGGAAAATGGATAATATCTTCTTTAAAAAATACTTGAAATTATAAAAAATCATTTTCTATCATCTGCACGATTCAGAAGTGTATTTCAACCACATTACATAGCAAAAAGGGAGATGATTGAAATTAATGAACAAACCACTACGAAAGTGAAATACCCAGATTATATCGAAGATTATGAAAGAGGTAAACTATGAGCGTAAAGGTAAAAATTAAGCACCTGGGATGGCATGGAGGGAGCGTAGAAAATGAATGAAGCAGAATTATTCCGAGCTGCACGTTCCGGCGACAAGGTGGCAAGGAACAAGCTGATAGAGGACAATATGCCGCTTGTCAAGTACATATATGACAGGTCATTTAAGTTTTGCCGTTCTGACGGTGACGACATTATCCAAGCCGGATATGTCGGACTTATCAAAGCGGTTGATACGTTCGACCCTGAACGCGGTGTAAATTTTCACACATATGCACACCGATTGATCTTTAGCGAAATGGTACGGTTTATTCAAAAGGACAACAGCGTTTCAATTCCGGTTTATCTTAGCGATGTGTTTCAAAAAGTATATAAAGTTATCACAGCGCTTGCGTCCGAACTCGGTAAAGAACCAACTATATCAGAAATCAGTGAGCGGTCAGGACTACCTGAAAACCGCGTACAAGCTGCTTTGAATGCGTTTTCGTCTGTTAAATCGCTTGACGATCCGGTTTATGAAGGCGACGATGTTTTGTTTATTGACCGTTACATAGCGATCGACGCGAGCATAGACGCGCTTGAAACGAAAATCGCAATAGAGCAGGTCCTGAAGCGGCTATCCCCGAACGAGCGCAAAATAATACGTGAAACAGTAATCAACGACAGAACGATATCAAGCGTTGGAAGCGAACTCGGAGTTACGCATCAGTGGGTTGGATATTTACGCAAACAAGCGTTGCAGAAATTAAAGAAATATTTGAGCGCGGTATAGCGCGGAAAGGAAGGAAAAGTAAACGGAGGTGATGTATAGCATTGATAATCGCTGTTGACTTTGACAACACATTAGCATTTACAGATTATCCGGACATTCGCGCGCCGAACCGGCCGGTTATAGATTACATAAAAGCGCGCAAGCTGGCGGGCGACACGATTATATTATACACTTGCCGGCATGATAAAGAGCTTGCCGAAGCAGTTGAGTGGTGCAGACAACAGGGTGTTGAGTTTGACTATGTTAATGAAAATGCGCCAGAACTCATTGAGCGGTACGGTGACAGCCGGAAGATTGCGGCGGATGTGTATATTGACGATAAGAATTTGCTTATAAGTGAGATTATAAACGAAATGGAGGCAAACAGTGAATGTAAATGAAAATCGTTAACGGAAAAATAGCTGAAGCCACAAAAAGCGAATTGTTTAATTATTGGTTAACACGCGGGTATGATGATATTTATTCGTTCCCGGAGTTTTTGGAGCGGATGAAGAAATGCGGGGTAAAAATTATAGACAGCAAAGAAGGTGAATAATGCTTCCTACATACAACCGTACCTCCATTGCCATTTCCTGCGACTACGCCGCCCAAATAAAGGACAGGCTCTCAATGTTCGACGTTGTATTGCGCTACATACCAAACGTAAAAATAATGGGCAATAACATCCTCTGCCCTTTTCACGCCGAAAAAACGCCGAGTTGCCACCTTTGGGATGACCATTTTAAGTGTTTCGGGTGCGGCAAGTACGGAGATGTAATTAGCTTTGTGCAAATTTATTTCAACCTATCATTTACAGACGCGCTCGCAAAGCTCAATTGTGATTTCGGTTTAAACCTTCCAATCGACCGCAAGCCGACATTAAAAGAGGCGGTCGAGGCGCAAAAAAGATGGCGCGCGATTATCAAGGAGCGGCAAGAAAGGGAGAAAACTTACTTTGCCTTGCGCAATGAATATTTGGCGGCTTGCGCGGAGTTTCAGCGGTTACGGCAAAACTATTTCAAATACCAACCAAAACCGGACTGTACCGAATTGCATCCTCTTTTCGTTGAAGCGTTGCAGAATCTATCGTATTACGACTACTTAACTACTGATTTATCCGAGCAATTATCCAGACTTGAAAACCAGCGTAATGATACCACTTAGTTTAAGGAGGTCAAGTT
>JAKPCT010000232.1 GCA_029553165.1 Bacillota bacterium | reverse complement strand
TACAATTGCCATTCTGCCTCCGGGCTTTAGAAAATTAAGGTTGCGTTCAATAAATAGAATATCTCGCCCTATTTTAGAGACCGTCTTACCATTCTTTTCTGCAAGTCGGTATTGACGCAAAATTTCACGCTCGCTTATGCTACCCGCAAACGGTGGATTGGTCATCAGTATATCAAAATCAAAGTATTGAAAGTTGCGTTGGTTAGCTTCGTCTTGCTCGTAGTTACTAAATCGGGTTAACAGCGGACGAAAAGCTGCTTTGCCTTCTTCACTCCATTTGGGCGGATTTAGGCTGTTAAGTTCATACACATTTGACTTGCCATCGCCTGCAATTAAGTTAAGTGCTTTGGCAATTTTAACGGCTTTAGGACTTGAGTCAATGGCATAGACCATTGAACCTGCATATTCGCTGATAGCAGGAGGGAATCCATTAACAGTATATTGTTCGCCAGCAATCCAAAAGATGGTATGAACGGTAAAACCTGAAGAACCACAAGCAGTGTCAATTACCCGTTCGTGGATTTTAGGATTAAGCATTTTTACGCACATATCAATTACCCAACGTGGGGTAAAATACTGCCCTTTTTTACCTTTAGCAACTTCTGTAATTAGATATTCAAAGGCTTCATCAATTACTTGAAGGTTAGCATTAAACAGTTTGACATCCTGCAAGAATGAAACACAAGTAAGCAAATGTTCAGGCTTTAGGCGGATTTTTTCATCTTGTCCAAATATACCACGCCATTTATCCTTTGCTCTATTAAATAAACCATTTATTTTATCATAGAGTTCTCGCGGTGATTCGCCATAGATGCGAAAATGTATTTTATGGTTTCGTGTACGGTCATTTGCCGCTGCCCATTCGTCGTATAATTTTGCATAAATCAGCTTAAAGACTTCATCAAAGGAGTCATCAATTCCCTCAGCATTAGCCAAAACAAGGTCTTCAAGATCGAGTATGATTTTTTTAAGAGAAAGACGTTCTTTCACTAAACGGTTTTCTTGTTTGAGTTTGTCTATCGTCCATTGCTCAGTGATGACATCTTGAAGCGTTTGATCTACTGTGGGTATTGATGAAATTTGCGAAAAAATGTTTGGCTCTTCTCGATGAAGGATAACCAATTCTTCACCGTTCGACCATACGCCTATGGGTGAGCCTTCAGCATTACAGTATGACTTTAGTTGTTGAAGCCCATCTTTACGTTTGGGCTTTTTAACTTCAAAGATTATGTATGGGTGTTCACCATCGGTTTGCATAACAACAATATCTGCGCTT
>JAKPCT010000228.1 GCA_029553165.1 Bacillota bacterium | reverse complement strand
TATCTTGCCTTCCCTGGCCGTATACACCTATTGTACCCAATAAAAGTATGAATCCTAACAAAAATAGCCTGTTATACATACAATTTATACGGCTCATTCTGAAATTTTAACCATCCTGCTTTTAAGCGATTGAATTGTCTTCCCCTTTAACAATTGATTTGGCCTATGACTACCCTCCTGCAAGCCGCCACCAGGACTCTTCAGGATGCTGATGGCGTATTTGCTTGGCATCGCCCAAGTCTTGCTTCCGGTATTAAACAGTGAAAGCAACGGCGTTGGTTTCGTAAGGGTGTTTGAGATAAACCCTATTTCATCATTCCCATTACAATTGCTGTTGGCATTGAATGTGAGCGTTATAACTCCATCATAACTTGGTCCCGTTGTATCAATCGTTAAATTTTCCGAAATGCCGACATACCGAATGTTTGAACCGCTCGTTCCATAATTGTCAGGAACATAGGGGCTGCTTGCGGTAAGCGCAAATATTCCTTCGCCGGGGGAGAGATATGCTTGATAGCCACCCTGTGAATCAAAGTACCAGGCACTCACATCGATCGCGCCTTTATAGCCCATATAGCCACTTGTATCTTTTATTAGGTTTGCCAGGAGCCATGTGCGTAGTAAGGTTTCCCAGCTACTAAAGGTACTGTTTATTTTCAGCGCAGCGGCGGTGGTTACCGCTCGGTAGTCCCCATAACTTTGATCCAGAATGGCTTTATAAATCCCCGTTCCGTTGCTTGCATGCAGTTGGAGCCACTGGAAAAAGAGATACACTGTGGAGTAGTCAGCCAACACATCACCCACTTGTTGTTCCCAATAGCCATTCCATACAAAAAAGTTATTGCCCAATCTAATGGTTTGCATTGGATCATAATTATAATAATCAATGCGTGATTGTATCTGTGCTCCCTGGTATAAATATTCTGCGCCTGAAGAAAGACCTTCGTTAATCCAAGTATCCTGTAAGAATCCTCGTGTCAGGTAGGTCCGGTTGAAATTTACAAGATGCTGGAACTCATGGGCTATGGTGCTAAAGGATTCCGTGGAGCCAATGACGGCAGGATTGACATCAATATATATCATGTCTGCTTCGTTTGAGACTGGATATGTGGTTTTGCTAAAAAGATCCGTTGGATCAAAGTAACCTGCCACATAGCCAGGATTGTTGTTTGGATCATAGCCATCCTTTATATCTAGTAACAAGAGGATGATTTTTCCGTTATTATCCACATCACTCTCTGTGGCAAAATTGGTTCTGACGAGACTGCGAATCTTAGTGTCGAATTCGGTGCAAATCGTGTTCGCCGTCTCTACCGACACCGAATTGAGCACTTCGGTATCTACAAAGACAATAGAATAGGTGCCTTCCGCCCGTTTTACCGCATCTAATTGATAGGTAGAGTTATTTGTAACATTGGTTGCATTAAATTTTCTCGTCACGGTAACCGCGCAGGTAGCGGTTTTACCGCTTGCCGGATTGGAACATGATGCGTATAATATTGCTGATCCGATTATACTTATCACCAAAATTATACTTTTTGTTTGTTTTTTAGAAAAATTTAACATGAGTAAACCTCCTTTA
>JAKPCT010000211.1 GCA_029553165.1 Bacillota bacterium | reverse complement strand
GTACCGCGAATATAATTAAATAACTTTTAAAAAGTTTTTTAAAAACATTATTTTCCATCTGAATTTTGATGACACCATCGAACAATAACCTAATGAGGTTTTTATGAAGAAAGCGCTCAATCAGGAATTAATGCGGACCATCAATAAAAAACGAATCTTAGACTGTATTCGCAACAATGCGCCGATCTCTAAAAAAGCGATTGCCAATCAGTTAGAAACCAGTATTACGTCAGTATCAACCGTAATCAATGAATTGCTGGCTGAAAATATTATTAATAATTGTGGTTCATCCAAATCAACCGGCGGACGGCGTTCCGAATTATTCCAATTAAATCCGACTGCCTCCTACTTTATCGGGGTTGATATACAGGTAAACTGTTTGTTCTTTGTCTTACTAAACCTTCAAGGAGAAATTGTTACCAGCAAAAATGTTTGTTTTACTGACAATAAAGCTGATTCGGTCGTAGCGTTGATCAATCAAGAAATCAAAGCGTTAATTGGCAAATCAGGACTGACACTTTCAAATGTTAACGGAATCGGAATCGGTGTCCCTGGAATTATTAATAATGAACAACGTCTGATTGAATTCGCGCCTAACCTTGGCTGGAAAGATGTTGACCTCTGTCAGATGTTACAATTGGATATTCCAATAACCATTGAAAACGAAGCCAACGCTGCCGCATTGGGTGAAAAGATCTTTGGAAGCGCCCGTTCTTCCGATAATATTATTTATATCTCAATTGGGACCGGAGTTGGGACCGGCTTAGTCTTTGGCAACCGTATTTTTGGCGGTATCAATTATCACGCCGGAGAGTTCGGACATATGACGATTGATCCGGATGGGCCGGCATGTGAATGTGGCAATAATGGCTGTTGGGAAGTTTATATCTCCAATCCAGCGGTATTAAAACGGTTTCAAACAATTAGTAATGCCAAACTAAACAGTTATGACGAATTCATTGAATTATTTGAAAACAAAAACACTACTGCCGTAAGAGTAATGGAAGAAGTCTCTGAATATATGAGTATCGGGATTGCTAATCTTGTAAATGGTTTAAATCCCGAGATGATAATTATTGGTGGTGCAATCAGCGCCGTTGGGGATTTAATCATCGCCAATCTGTTACCTAAAATCGAAAGACGCTGTCTTACCAAATCGTATACCGGACTTAAAGTGGAATTCTCGAAACTGAAGGAGCAGGCAACCGCTTTGGGAGTTGCCGGAATTGCCGTAAATCGATTTTTTGAACAGTATAACTGATTGTTCACTGAAAGTTTTGCAGTAACTACAGCTACAGAAGCTTCAGCATTCACATACTTCTCCCTTTTCAATATATTTTGCCTTATGTTCTTATGAAGCCGGGAACATAAGGCCCCCTTTTTATTAATAATTTAGGAAAGGAAGATTCAATAATGAGTTACTTAATAGGTTATGATGTTGGCAGTTCTTCAGTAAAAGCTACACTTCTGGAAGCCGAATCCGGCAGGGTTGTTGCTGCGGCAACTTCTCCAACTACCGAGATGGAAATCAACGCTCCCCGTCCAGGATGGGCCGAACAGGACCCTGCTTTATGGTGGGAACACGTCAAAAACGCAACAATGATCCTCCATGCTACCGCCGGTTCAAGTATGAAAGAGGTTAAAGCGATCGGTATCTCCTACCAAATGCACGGTCTGGTGATGGTTGACCGCGATTATCAAGTATTACGGCCAGCAATCATCTGGTGTGACAGCCGGGCTGTTGCAATCGGCGAGCAAGCCTTTAACGCAATCGGTAAAACTGTCTGTCTGGAAAGATTGCTAAACTCACCTGGTAACTTTACCGCCTCAAAGCTAAGATGGGTTAAAGAAAACGAGCCCGATCTTTACCAAAAAATCTACAAAGTAATGCTTCCGGGTGAATATATCGGCATGATGATGACCGGAGAGATCGTAACCACATCTTCCGGCCTCTCTGAAGGAATCTGGTGGGACTTTAAAGCAGAGAACGTCGCTGATTTGCTGCTCAATTATTATGATATCTCCCCCGAGCTGCTCCCGGAAATTGCCTCGGTCTTTTCGGTTCAAGGAGAATTAACTGCCAAAGCAGCTGCCGAATTAAATTTAGCTCCCGGAATCAAAATCTCCTACCGGGCCGGTGATCAACCCAATAACGCTTTCTCATTAAATGTACTCCAACCCGGTGAGATCGCTGCTACTGCCGGGACCAGCGGTGTTGTTTACGGCGTTAATGATCAATCTAACTATGATCCATTATCCAGAGTAAATACCTTTGTCCATGTAAATCATAATAAAAACAATCCGCGCTATGGTATTTTACTTTGCGTCAATGGGACTGCTATTTTAAACCGTTGGTTACGTACCAACCTGTTAAACAATGAACTCTCCTACCAGGAGATGAATGATTTAGCTGCCTCTGTTCCGGTCGGAGCCGAAGGTTTATCAATTTTACCATATGGTAACGGAGCCGAACGGACTTTAGAAAACAGAGATGTTGGTGCTTTAGTCCATGGTTTGCAGTTTAATATTCACAACCGGGCCCATATTCTCCGTGCTGCCCAGGAAGGAATCGTTTTTGCATTAAACTATGGTATTCAAGTTATGCAGACAATGGGAATCAACGTCTCCGCGGTTAAGGCCGGTTATGCAAACATGTTTTTAAGTCCGTTATTTGCTGAAGCTTTCGCTACCATAACCGGAGCCCAGGTCGAACTTTACAATACTGATGGTTCTCAAGGCGCAGCCCGTGGTGCCGGTATCGGAGCCGGAATCTATCAAAACCAGACCGATGCCTTTGTCGGGTTAAAAACCATCAAAGTTATTGAGCCCAATCAAAAAGAAGCAGCACTTTATCAGGAATCATACCAAAGATGGTTGGAAGTTCTTAACAGTAAAATCACCACTAAATAAGTTAAGATGAATCAATTTTGCATTTAGCAATGAAACAATAAATTTTTAAGGAGGAACTAAATTATGAAACAATCACTTCATGCAATCTGCCGGTGGACATTCGGCCCAGGTAAAGGCGGCTTCGTACCTGCTGATATGAGGCCTGAATGGAGCTGGGACAAGTTAACCACTTCCGGAGTAGTTAAACTGATTAAAGAGAAGATTCAACCACGTTTGCCAGAAAACGTTCTTTTAGGTTATGAACTTCATTATGATTCAGAAATTAACGAAGCAAATGTCGCCGAAACTGCTGATGCATTACTTGATGCCGGTATGTATCTGGCAATGATCACTCCTGGTGCACATAGTCACTTTGGTTATGGCGGTGTCTGCTCCTTAGATCCAAATGAACGGAAACAAGCTGAAGATTTAGCAACTCGGACTGTAGATTTAGCATATGGGCCTTTAAAGAAAACCTGGCACCCTGATGCCGATAAGGTTCCTTCATTTGTTCTTTGGAACGGTTCTTACGGTTATGATCTAGCTTCCGTAGGAATCAAACAGATGTACCAAAATCTCAAAGAAAGCATCGCCAAACTCTGTAAATACGAAGAATCCAAAGGTGGAGCCCTCTACTTTGGTTTTGAGCCAAAACCAAATGAAGGACATCCGGCAATGATCATCCCAACCGTTGCTTCGGCATTGCTCTTCTGGAGAAGAATTGAAGAAGAGTACGGCGTTACCCGTAAGAAGAAGGGTGTTAATAAAGAGTTCGGTCATTCCGAAATGATCGGTTTGGACCACATCTATGACACCGTGGAAGAACTGGACAATGATGCGATGGTTCATATGCATCTTAACAGCCAAGGATACAACGATGGTATTATCCTCGGTGGACCTGGTAAATACGATATCGACCACGGTTGCCGCATTAACGGTATGAATATTGCCATCGCCGGTCTCTTAGAAGAAGCCGGTTTCAACCGTTGGAAAGGTCATGATATCCAACCAAGAGCTTATGATAATGCTGAGCAAGCTATCGATCGCATTATTCGCAGTGTCTTAAGCTGGGAAGCCTGTGCTAAAGCTGCACAACAATTAAATACCAAAGAATTAATGCAATACCTGGCCAATCGTGAAACCGCCAAAGCTGAAGACATGATGCGCGCCGCAGTAGTCAACGCTCAAAAATCCTTTGATGAGATGTATAAAGGATAATCCTCGTCTCTGAATTAACTTTGCCTAAAAGGGCTGTTGCAAAACTACTTTATCAAAGTAGCAGCAACGCCCTTTTCTTTTTTATATAAACATCCAAATATTAATTATTTTTATAACTTACTTTTGCCACATCCTGGGGGGTGCGAATCTAATATATTTTAGCTAGAATCAAGGAATGGTAAACCCTGTAATTGGACTCTGAAAAGTGCGTATATTATTATAAAATATACAGCCACCTTCCAGGGCCAAGATGACTAATCAAAAAACCTTGTATCTTAATCCCTTATTTTTGGTATATTTCCAACTACTTTAATAATAATACATCTAATAATAGTGTTATTTGTGAGGTTAAATAAGCAGTGATTAACGAATATCCAAGCCACCAAGAAGTTTCCAAAGAACAATTGGTCCAAACTATTTTTGACTCGATCGCCAATCAATATGATATCATCAATAACTTGATGAGTTTTGGTTTGCATCATGCATGGCGGAAGTTTTTAATCAATCAAACCGAATTAAAGCAGGGTCAATTGGTCCTTGATGTCTGTTGCGGAACTGGTTCAGTTACCTTTGATTTGGCAGCTAAGGTAGGGAATAATGGCCAGGTTATTGCGGTCGACTTATCCTCAAAAATGTTATCGATCGCCGAATCAAAACTGGCACAAAAAAAGTTAAGCAATATCCAGTTTATCAAAGCAAATGCCTTGTATCTTCCTTTTCCCGAAAATACTTTTGATTGCTTAACAATCGCCTACGGTTTGCGGAATGTAGCCAATATTCAGCTCGCTCTATCCGAATTACACCGGGTTATTAAACCGGGAGGTAAAATTGTTTCCCTGGAGATGACTACACCGATAATTCCTGTTATTAAAGAGGTTTACAACTACTATTTGAAGTCCTGGGTTCCCTGGATTGGAAGTAAAATAGCCCGCAATCGCTGGGCCTATCAATACTTAAACGAATCGATCCGAAATTTTCCCTCTTCCGAAACGATCTTACATTTTTTTGACCAAACAGGTTTTATTAATACCAAATGTTTTAAACTATGTTTTGGTATTGTTGCAGTACATTCAGGGATTAAACCATAATGCTAAAAGTATAGGAAACTGTATAACTAATTTTTAATAGTTATACAGTTCCCAAAGGTCGAAATAGATTTCATGCTTTTTCGGTGTTCTCACGTTCTCTAAACAAAAAGCTGATTGCATACAAGCCTGCTATACCTACTAGTGAGTACACAATTCGGCTTAATAATGCAGTTTGACCACCAAATAAATTTGCCACCAGGTCAAAACGGAATAAGCCTACTAACAGCCAGTTTAACGCTCCAATAATCACTAATACTAACGCAAGTCGGTCCATTTCCTCACTCCATTCCATTTAATTTTTGTTGCTCCCAAAACAACTTTTCTATTTCTAGATTCCCCATTTTCAATAAAATATTTCATTATTTTTTCTTTACAAAATTAAGTTTATATTGTAACCTATCCAAATAATGTTTAAAATAAATATGTCAATTGAATCCTTAAGAATAACCCGGTAAATTGGGTGGTTCCGTAAGTTGAAAATTATAATTTTGACCTTCAATTAAATTATTAAGAGGTGCATCATGTTTCCAGCAGAACTTGGTTTTAAAATGCCTCCGGAGTGGTATCAACACCAAAGAACAATTATGGAATGGCCGGTAAAAGAAGCAATTTGGCCGGAACCTTTTCATGAAATTTTACCGGCATATGCCAATATTGTGAATACTATCGCCCAATTTGAGCCAGTTACTCTGATTGTCAATCCACATTTACAAGCAGAGGCTGCATCATACTGTAAAGCAAAAAATATTGAAATCTTACCCTTTGAACATAATGATTCCTGGGCCCGCGATAACGGCCCAACAATTGTCAGCAACCAAAATGACGAAATTGCGGGTATTAACTGGACCTTCAATGGTTGGGGAAATAAATATGCTGCTGATAAAGATAATCAAGTCGCCCCTTTTGTTTTAGAGCGGTTGAAGATCCCTACATTTAACATTCCGATCGTGATGGAGGGCGGCTCCTTTCATACTGATGGGGAAGGCACATTGTTAACCACTGAAGAATGCCTGTTAAATAGCAATCGTAATCCTAACTTTACCAAAACGGAAATTGAGACTTATTTAAAGAAGTGTCTTAATGTTAGTAAAATCATCTGGTTAAAACATGGCTGGGTTGGAGACGATACAGACGGTCATATTGATAACGTCGCCTGTTTTGCATGGCCTGGTGTTGTTATAAAGCAAGTCTGCTTGGATCCGAATGATCCCAATTATCAAATCTCACAAGAAAACTTGGAGATCCTTCAGAACGCTACCGACGCCCAAGGACGCAAATTGGAAATTATCGAGATTGAGCAACCTCCGGCAACTTATTATGAGGATTTTCGCCTCACTTTAAGCTACTTAAACTTCTATTTTGTTAATGGTGGAATCATCGTACCGGTTTTCGGCAACGCTGACACTGATTCAAAGGCAGTCGCGACTTTGAGAAGAGTCTTTCCCGAACGGAAGGTTGTTCCGATTGAAGGATTAACTATTGCCCGCGGTGGTGGCAATATCCACTGTCTCACTCAACAAATACCGGCTGGACAACCGGCTAAACTATGAATAAAGGACTGATCCAATGCGTAATATTGTTGTTGCCGCAACTCAAATGAGTTGTACCTGGAATATTGATCAAAACATCGCTAAAGCAGAAAAACTGGTGACCGAAGCTGCCAATACCGGTGCCAATATTGTCTTGCTTCAAGAATTATTCGAAACACCTTATTTTTGTCAGGAAATGAATGACGAGTACAATAAGTACGCAACCGAACCAGAGACTAATAAAGCGATCCAGCATTTTCAAAAGATTGCCAAATCGTTAAACGTTGTTCTCCCAATCAGCTTCTTTGAGAAAACACCGGCCGGTAACTTTAACTCGGTGGCAGTTATCGATGCTGATGGTATAATTTTAGGCATCTACCGTAAAACCCATATTCCATCCGGTTCCGGCTATGAAGAAACCTATTATTTTAAACCTGGTGACAGTGGTTTTAAAGTTTGGAAGACAAAATATGCTACGATTGGAGTTGGCATCTGTTGGGATCAGTGGTTCAGTGAAGCTGCCCGCTGTATGTCTTTATTAGGCGCCGAGCTAATCCTTTATCCAACCGCGATTGGTTCTGAACCGGAACATCCGGAGATCGATTCCAAAAATCATTGGCAGTTGGTAATGCAAGGACATGCTGCCGCTAATATCACTCCCGTAATCGCCTCTAATCGCGTTGGAATCGAGCAGTTTGGCAATTCCAAGATTAATTTTTATGGTTCTTCGTTGATTACTAATGAGATCGGTGAAAAGATTGCCGAAGCCGACCGTACTTCAGAAAAGGTTATTCTCGCAGAATTAGATCTGGAGCGAATTGCCAAATACCGTGACTTCTGGGGAATCCATAAAGGCAGAAGACCGGAGATGTATCATAAGATTATTGAGCAGTAGATAAAGCAAAGCTGTTGGCAAAATAAATTTTGCAAACAGCTTTTTTACTTCAGAAATAAAACTTATTTTACAAGCTTCTTCACAAACTCCGGCACTTTGAAACAACCATAATGTAAATCAGTATTATAATACTTGGTCTCCAGCGTCCGGATCTTATCCGGATTGACCTGTAACGGATCATGCTTCTTGCTGGCAATGGTAAAACTCCATAAGCCGGATGGATAAGTTGGAATACTGGCCATATAAATGTACTTCATCGGAAAAACACCGGCAAGATTTTTATGGATCATCTGAATAACATCTTGATTAACAAAGGGTGATTCGCTTTGGGCTACCATAACCCCTTCAGGAGTTAAGGCTTCAAACACATCTTGATAAAACTCCCGGCTGAATAAGCCAACTGCCGGACCAATCGGTTCGGTTGAATCAATTAAGATCACGTCATATTTACCTTTATTCTGCCTTACATGTTCAACCCCGTCACCAATCGCCAGGGTAACCCGCGGATCGGTAAGCGCGCCGGCGATTGTCGGCAAATATTGTTGCGAAACCTCAACCACCCGTCCGTCAATCTCTGCTAAAACAGCTTCTTTAACAGTTGGGTGTTTGATGATCTCTCTGATGGCGCCCCCATCACCGCCACCAACTACTAAGACCCGTTCCGGGTTTGGATGGGTATTCATTGCAACATGAGTGATCATTTCATGGTAAACAAACTCATCAATCTCAGTGGTCATAACCATTCCGTCCAAAACTAACATTTTACCGTATTGAAGGGTATCGACAACTGCTAAGTGTTGATATTCGGTCTGTTCATTATGTAATGTCCGGGTAATCTTACATGACAACCTTAAGTTAGGGGTTTGATCTTCAGTAAACCATAATTCCATCGTGAATCGCTTCTCCTTTATTTAATTTCTTTTTTCAATTAAGGTAAAAGATATTACTCTTTAATAATTCTCTCTTAAAATCTTCAGGAAAACTTCCAGCGAAACCGGCCGGGGATTAGCTTTAGTCGACCCAGATAATAAACCCTCCTCGGCGATACTTTGGAAATCCTCTTCCTTAACACCTAAACTGCTCAAGCGGGTTGGTATTCCCAACTTCTTTTGAATCGCCATTATCGTCTTAATGCCTTGGGCCGCAGCATCCAATGAATCCATTCCATCTATATTATGTCCGAAAGCTTGAGCCATCAGAGCATACTTCCGATCACAGACCGCAATATTATAACGCATTACCGGGACCAATAAAACTGCGCAAACCAATCCATGCGGCTGCTTGGTCCTAATTCCGATTGAATGCGCCAAACCATGGACCGCTCCCAATCGGGCATTAGTTAACGCTATTCCGGCCATTAAGCTACCCAAGGACATTGCTGTCCGTGCTTCAAGATTCGAACCGTCCTGATATACAGTCAATAGATTATTTCCAATATTCTTAATCGCTTCATAAGCATAGATATCCGTAAATGGTGTTGCCCCATTCGAAGTGAACGACTCAATTGCTTGTACCAACGCATCAAAACCGGAATAGGCAGTCAGTTGCGGACTGTTACTTAAAGTCAGTTTCGGATCAACAATCGTAATTTTGGGAGTCAGATAGACACTGCGAATCGATTGTTTAACACCTTTTTCAGTATCTGATAATACCGAATTTACTGTAACTTCCGCTCCGGAACCGGAGGTTGTCGGTACCGTCAACACCGGGATCCCCGGTTGGGTTATCTCGGCTCCGTAAAAATACTTTTCAACCGGTAGCGACTGGTTATACAGCCCCGCAATAGCTTTGGCCGCATCCATAGCGCTACCGCCACCGATTCCCAGTACCCAGTTGACACCGTTACTGCGGGCAACCTCCAACCCACGGGCAACGGTTTGCAATGATGGTTCCGGTTCAATTTCACTGAAAACGGAAACCTCAAACTGTGCTTCCTTTAAGATATTTAAGATTTGGGTTAATACACCGCTTTTGATGATCCAATTACGGCCTGAAACCACTAGTACTCTTTGCCCCAGTTTCGCTCCTTCTTTCGGAAGCTGCTGGATTGAATCCAGGCCAAAAATAATCTCCGTAGCCAGGTTAAAGCGATTGGGAATACTATTATTACTTGCAATTGGCTTTTTATTAATCATCTTACTGCTCCTTCTTAGCAGATGGAGTAATTAGCTCCTGGACCGTCTGACAGATTCCATCAGCATCAAGCCCATACTTCTTTAACAGCATTTCGGTTGAACCATGAGTAATAAATTGATCCGGAATACCAATCATCTTAAACTTAATTCCATTCAAACCTTCACTGGTTAACAACTCCAAAACAGCAGAACCGAAACCGCCCGCCAGGACATTTTCTTCAATAGTTACAACATGTGAATGAGTACGGACTAAACTGATCAGCAATTCCGCATCAAGTGGTTTGATAAATCTGGCATTAACAACTGTACAATTGATTCCGGCTTCTTTCAAACAATTCGCTGCCTGAAGAGCGTTGGCAACCATCGAACCAACTGCTACTAAGGCAACCCGTTCACCTTGAACTACTACTTCTCCTTTACCTAATGGGATTTCAGTAAACGAATCCGAATAATCAAGGATATCCGAACTTTCTTGCTTGGGATAACGGATCGCAACCGGACCATTAACAGTAATGGCCGTATAAATCATATTCCGCAACTCAAAGATATCTTTCGGAGCCATGATTGTTAAGTTAGGAATATGTCGTAAATAGGAGATATCAAACAACCCATGGTGGGTTGGGCCATCTTGTCCAACGATTCCGGCGCGGTCAAGCATGAACAATACCGGAAGTTGCTGTAGACAGACATCATGAATAATTTGATCATACGCCCGCTGTAAAAAAGTCGAATAGATCGCAACCACCGGACGAAATCCACGCTTTGCCATACCGGCTGCCATTGTTACAGCATGCTCCTCGGCAATACCAACATCTACAAAACGTTCCGGAAATTCTTTGGCGAATGGAACTAAACCAGTTCCTTCAGCCATGGCGGCTGTAATAGCAACAATTTTAGGGTTGTCCTTCGCCAACCTTATAATAGTTTTGCCAAAGACCTCAGTATAACTGGTAAAGTGAGCATTCCCAGTATCCAACTTTTGACCATTGGTAAGCTGAAACGGACCAGTTCCATGGAACTTTTGCGGATTATCCTCAGCGTAATTACAACCTTTACCTTTGGTAGTCAAAACATGAATTAAGACTGGTCCCTTATATTTCCGGGCATCATTAAAAATCACTTTGAGATCGGCAATATTATGCCCATCAATCGGACCCAGATAAGTAATCCCCAACTCTTCAAACAGCATCCCGGGAATAACCAGATATCCCAAGCTATCCTCAATCTTTTCGAGATACCGGACCGTAGCGGTTCCCACCCTTGGTATTTTACGGAGTAACTCCTGGACTTCCGTCTTTAGCCTTCGTAACCTTGGATTCAATTTTAATCTGGTTAAATAGCGCGATAATGCTCCGACATTCCGCGAAATTGACATCTCATTGTCATTTAAAACGATCGTTAGATCGGTTTGCAGCTGTCCAAGATGGTTAAGGGCTTCAAACGCCATTCCACCGGTCATTGAACCATCACCAATGATCGCAACCACCTTATGGTCTTCTCCCAAAAGATCCCGCGCTTTGGCCAGTCCAACAGCTACCGATATGGAAGTTGAACTATGTCCGGTAGCAAATACATCATGCTCGCTCTCTTCCGGTTTTGGAAAACCACTCAAACCGTTATACTGGCGTAAGCTATCAAACCGCTTCCAGCGACCGGTAACAATTTTATGGACATATGATTGATGCCCTACATCCCAAACTAATTTGTCCTTAGGACTATCATAAATCGAATGTAAAGCTAAGGTTAACTCAACTACACCCAAATTCGGCGCTAAATGACCACCTGTTTTAGCGACTTTTTCTAATAAAAATTGACGGATTTCCAATGCAAGATTATTTAATTCCTGAATTGATAAATTTTTGATATCCTGAGGTCCTTTAATGCTCTGCAAAATACTGGTCATGAACGTTTTTGACCTTTCTGTCGATATTTATTCTTCTGCTTTCTTCTTTGATTACCCTTAAGAATCTTCAGAAAAGATAAAACTTTCCCTACAATAATAACAATCTCATTCGCCTGCTCAATCGCGAACCGCTTTCCTAACGCTTTACCCCCAACAGTACAAGCGGCAATAAATGCAATTCCAACCGCACTAAAAAAATCAAGTTGCAACTGCATAATATTTCCAAATGATTGCAAAATTATACTGACTATTAAGGCGCCACTAATTGTTCCGGCAATATCACCGATCACGTCATTACAAAAATTAGCGACCTGATCAGCATGCCGTACCAGATAAATTGCCTCTCTTGAGCCCTTAACCCGGTCAGCTCCCATCGCATGAAACGGTGCTTCTTTGGCCGCAGTAACAGCTGTACCGACAATATCAAAGAGGATTCCCGTTAAAATCACAATAATCAATATCACAACCGAAATCCAGATGCTTAAAGCAAACTTAAACGAGATTGTGACTACCAAAGATATTAAAAATGTGATTAAAGTAATTCTCAGTGCATGTAATATTTGATTTTCCATTAACTAACCTAGTCCCAATTATTATTTATTCAACAAAAAACCGACCACGCTAGGCCGATTATCCAACATCAATATTTTGGATGAAGAGATGGTATTTATCGAGTAAATATTGTGACTTAGGTCCAGTAGGTTTTCCCAAAGACCTCCGCAGCGTCACCGCCACGGCAGTTCCCTTTTATGGTCTTTTTGCCGTGTTGCCACCAGCAAGACTGGATTACCACTTAGTACACACTGCAATCCTCGATAAACTCAAATTCTTGAATAGCCTAGGAGTTTTCCTCAACAGGATATTTTCATCTTCTAGCCTCTTTTGCGGTATTGAGTTTCAAATGGCAGAGAGTTACTTAACCCTGCAGTAGTTAAGCAACTTGATACCCATATCCTCCCAATCCGCGTCAAGGCAGGCTACACTGCACTGATACTAAAAAATTAATACCAAATGCAGGTTTACCCCCAAGCCGTAGTTCACGCTCGTTATCAAAAGATAACGGGATTCCCACATACTTGGGCCTCCGCGATAGTGGGGTCAACGCCTACATGCCATTGTAGATCGCCCCACAATCTTAACCCCCAGCACCAACTCCCGACTGGGCGTCGGCGGCCAGCACCAGGGACTTCATCGATATGCCCGTTAACGGATTTTTAGGCCCGTCTTCAAAGATGCATATCCCGACTAGGATACTACACCATCTCTTCTTGTTGCAATATTATAACATAGTTTAAGCTAAAAGTGCAAAATGGAAGAATGGATATTTACCGAAATCGCCACACTCAAACTTCACCCTAATAACAAGGCAATCCCGATTCCCAATAAAGCTCCTGCGATTACTTCAATTGGTGTATGTCCTAACAATTCTTTGAGCCGTTCCTGATGAAACTCCCCCTCTTCAAAGATCTCATCCACAATTTTATTAAGGACGGCAGCTTGACGTCCTGCGGCCAACCTCACTCCTGATGCATCATACATTACAATTCCGCCAAGGACCACTGCAAAAGCTGTAAAAATACTATTCCAACCAGTATTCATACCCGTCGCCGTAGCCAAAGAAGCAACTAAAGCCGAATGTGAACTGGGCATCCCTCCCGCCCCAACAAACCGGCGAAAATTAATCCGTTTCTCTTTAAAAAAATAAAAAATCCCCTTCAGCAACTGGGCGATAAACCAAGCTGACAATGAAGTCCACAAAACCCGGTTATTTGCGATTTCCTTAAAGAAAATCTCCAAACTCAATCCCTCGCTTCAATTAATATATATGATCCATTATTTTATTATTCAACAAGAAAGCCCCACTTAAAAATCACGATTGACTACAAATTGCGCCCATGTCAACAAGAGATCTTTATACTTCGAATCCGGTAAAGGGTCAAGCTCACTTATTGCCTGACTGACAATTGATTCTGCCAACTTTTTAGCATATTCAACACCCTGATACTTGTTAAAGATTTGCTTAACCCGGTTGATATCCGCACCGGTAGCTTCAGCATTTCCTAAAACATCCGCAATCAGTTGTCGTTCTTTAATATTAGCATGGTGATAAGCATGTAATGCAATCACTGTCCTTTTTCCTTCACGGATATCCGAATCAATCGGTTTACCAAGCACTTTCTCGTCACCGGTTAAGCCCAGAATATCATCCTGGATTTGAAAGGCAGTCCCACATTGCTTGGCAAATCGTCCAATTGCACCGATCAGATTATTTTGAACGGCAGTCTGCTGCAAACCGATCGAAGCACCCGCAATACCGGCATACTCATACAAGACACCGGTTTTTAACTCCAGCATCTTGAGGACATCGGTTTCGGTAAGTTCCGCAATTGGCCGGCGGGCATACAGCACATCCAACGCCTCCCCGCCAATCAGACCATTAGTAACATCTACTTCCAACCTACGGATCAAATCGGCGATCACCGGCAATGGCAGACCGGTCGCTTCTAAATCTAATAATAACCGTACTGACCAGGCATGCTGCAGATCACCTGCCAATATGGCAATGCTGCGGCCCAAATCAACAGCTTCTTTAGGAGGATACCCCCAACTTTGAGCTTGAGTACGAAACTCTTCATGGACCGTAGGTTGCCCGCGGCGCAAGGAATCATTGTCAATGATATCATCGTGGACCAAAGTCCAGGTATGGTAAACCTCAACTGCTGCCGCTGCCAATTGAGCCTTTTGTTCATCGCCTCCAACAGCTCCACAACTAAAAAATAATACTCCGGGCCGAAATCGTTTCGCTGGTCGCTTTAAATAAGAATAAACCGCCTCACGGAGTATTTCAGGCATAAAACTTTGATAGTAACGTTCATCATTAAAAATATCCATCACCAGCGCGCTTCGTTCTTTTAGAGCGCCGAAGAATTCTTCACGACTCAGTATCAACTTACTCCTCCTCTATGTTTACCCGAAAATTTTCCGTCTTCGGTTCATTATTATCAAATCCAAGCAAAAGCTCTAATTTACCTTCAGCTGCATCAAGTTTTCCAGAACAATACTTTGTTAACCCAATTCCTTCCTCAAACAGGTTCAAACTCTCTTCCAATGAAAGTTCACCCTCTTCAAGACGGCGGACAATCTCTTCCAACCGGTTGATTGCTTCCTCGTAACTACGCTCATTTAAATTATTGTTCAGATCCTTCATCGCTACTCCTCAATTTATACTCAATCTTCAGTTTTATTTAAGACCTGGCACGCAAGACTACCGACAGCTAGCTTTACATTAATTTGCTCAGCAACATTAACCTGCTTAACATCGCTGATCACGGCTCCATCATTCTTCCGGGCGATCGAATACCCGCGCTGCAGTGTTGCCAACGGACTTAATGCATCTAACTTTCCAACTACTTTACTGAACCGTTCCCGTTTGATTTGCAAATGTTGAGTACTTAAACCGATGAGGCGTTCCCGCAAAATATTCAAATTCTGGCGACGTTGATCGACTAAGAGCTGTGGTTTGGCAAAGACACGTTTCGTAATTAAATTGACCAAATGTTGCCGTTCCGATTGTAAACGTCTTTTTAATGACAAGTTTAGTCTTTTACATAATATATCCAGATTGCGACAGTATGCCTGCTGATCCGGGACCGCCAACTCCGCTGCTGCGGATGGGGTTGGAGCACGAAGATCAGCAACAAAATCAGCAATTGTAAAATCGGTTTCGTGTCCTACAGCCGAGATGACCGGTTGCGGATGGTTTGCAATTGCACGGGCTACCCGTTCATCATTAAAAGCCCATAGCTCTTCAATCGAACCGCCACCCCGGCCAATAATTATCAAATCAAGATCGCTGATCGCCGCTGCTTGTTTCAAAGCTCTGACCAGACTAAGCGGAGCTTCGCTTCCTTGTACTAATGCAGGTATTATCAGAATATCCAGATTCGGACGCCGTCGCCGTAATATTTTAATCATATCTTGTACTGCGGCACCGGTTGGAGAAGTAATGATTCCAACACGCTGTGGCAACTCCGGCAATAAACGTTTTCGCTCGGGAGCAAATAATCCTTCCGCATTCAGCTTTTGCTTGAGTTCTTCAAAAGCTTGATAGAGATTACCTACCCCGTCTAACTCCATCCGTTCAACATAGAGCTGATAATTACCGCTTTTTTCATAGATGGAGATTTTTCCGGTAACAACAATTGCTTGACCATTCTCCGGTTTAAACTTTAAACTTCGTGCCTGTGAACGAAACATCACACAACTTAAACGCGCGTTCGCGTCTTTAAGTGTAAAATAAAGATGCCCTGAAGAATGCGGCGTGAAATTAGAGATTTCACCTTTAATCCAGACATCTTCAAGGTTAACACTTTCTTCAAGCAACCTCTTTAAAGCTAACGTAAGCGCAGAAACAGTCAGATATTTTGAAGCCAACTTATTACTTCCTTCAATCTCTTTTTGTGTTTATTCAATAAGGTTTCTTAAAAATCCTGCCAATAAAAACGATGAAAATTTCCATAAAAAAAACAGCAACCCTGCATCAAGGTCACTGTTAACTGTGAATTTACACGTCAAAAATATTAAGCAACTTAATTATTGTATTTTCTTAAACACGACTATTGTTCCTTTTTAATTTCAACTTTGGCACCAACATATTCCAAATCATGTTTTAAGCCCTGCAGTTGTTCAGGGGTTAAGCCTTTAAACACAGCCCAATCTTCGGCCCCTTCACGTTGTGAAAATACGATTCCACCCTCTGAAACACTGCGGAAGTTGCGAATCACCTTTTGAACATATTTATTGCGCGGGCCAACATCAACAATTTTTAATTCATAGGTCGCTCCTTCTTCAAGCTGAAGCGCTACATTACCGGGATCTTGATTGAAATTATTGATTTTGGTAATGAAAATTCCTGTAATCAGCACTGCAAAAATGGCAGCTAAGGTCATCGCATATGCAGGCTTCATTATCGGTGTCGTAATCAAACTCCAGAATCCTTGTTTTGTTTTGGTTGGTTTCAACGCTTCCTGACGCAGTCTATCTTTCCAAGCAGCGCTAAATTCAGCTGTTGGTTCTATTTTTGGAAGTTGACTCAAGCAAGAACTAACCCGGCTAAATTCTTCGTAGACAGCTTGACAATCAGAACAATGGTCTAAATGCTCTTGCATCGTTAATGAGATTGAATCGTCCTGGTCCAATTGAGCAATTGCTTTTTGTACCTGTTTACAATTCATGCTTGAACCCTCCTTTCAATCAGATTATTATATTTAGGTTGATTGATTAACTTCTTCCGAAATGCTTCCCGAGCCCGGTTCAAACGGGATTTTACCGTACCCATATTGCAACCGATAATTTGGGCAATCTCAAGATATTCCATACCTTCAATGTCTTTAAGAATTAAGATCGTCCGATGTTCTTCAGACAACTGCATCAAGATCTCTTGGATCATCTGATTACGTTCAGCATTTTCCGCTAACTCCTCAGGATTGGCAAAACCGGAAGTTGGTTCGTAGCCAATCTCTTTCATCTCATCCAACGAAGTACTTTTATTCTTCCGGTGTCGAAGCTCATCCAAACATAAATTGGTTACCACCCGATATAACCAGGTCTTAAAGGAAGACTTACCATTAAAATCAGAGATTTTTTGGAATATCCGGATCATCGCTTCCTGACCGACGTCCGATGCATCATGATGATTTCCAAAGTAACGAAAAGTCAAATTATAAATTGCTTTTTCATAATTACTCAATAACTGTTCTAAGGCATCTAAATTACCAGCTTGACTAAGTCTAATCAGTTCTAACTCTTCCAAAAAATTTTCCCCTTCCGCCATCTGAACTCATTTAAAATATGCCGCTACCTTCTTCTATTATAACATTAATGACTTAGGGAAGCAAAAACCAAGCCCAATCGCAGTCCAGAATAAGACTCAAACATCATCATTTTCCATTCAAACCAGCAATTAACCTGAAATTATTATTATTGCTGAGCGTTACCATGTTAAGATGGTTTATTAACTCAATACTGACTCTGACAACCAGCTTTATTTCATATTCTTCAGCAAAAGAATTGATAAAGTTAGACTCTTTCGATTATTAGACTTAGCTTCACGCTTTTTTGTTCCACTTTTTTTAAAAAAATACAAAATTATTGATCCAGATTCGGTTGTTGGTTCCATTCTTACCAGCAATTACTCAAAGGATGTTAATCTTCCTTAGCGAAAAGTTTTATTAGCATTATGTTAAGTAATTAATTATTGTCAATCTTCAGATTACTAAAGATTCGTTACTTGAAATGAACCTAAGAGTGAAAGGGGCAAATATTTTATGTTTAATCTCAAAAAACGTTTTTTACTGATGTTTTCCTTAGCGTTATCAATTTTATTAGTGTCCAGCCCTCAAGTCCACGCCCAACCGGTACTTTCTGATATTAAGGGGCACTGGGCCGAATCTACGATTCAAACTTTGGCTCAAAAAGGAGTGATCAATGGTTATCCCGACGGATTGTTCAGACCTGAACAAGCAATTACCCGGGCTGAATTTGCGACACTTGTTGCCAAAATTTATAATTATTCACCAAGTCCTGATAATCAATTCTCCGATGTAACCGGCCACTGGGGCAGCCCGTATATTAATGCCGTTGCAGGACGAAAAGTAATGAATGCGTTTGCCGATGGAAATTTTAAACCTGATAAAGCGCTTAATCGGGCTCAAATAGTCACAATGTTCTCCCGGATTCTTAATTTAGCCAAACCTGAAGAAAAATACGAAGACTGGAAACCCAGTTTTTCTGATGTCCCGAACAATCACTGGGCATTTCGTTACGTGGAAATCGCTAAAATGATTGGGATTTTACCATCCAGTTATCAAACAAAATTTCAGCCGGAACGTTTGGTCACCAGAGCTGAAGCAGTATCGATGCTTCAGGCATTGAGCCAAATAACAGTTAATCGCGGTAAGATATCACACATCGATATGGATACCGGACTGGTTAACATTCAAGGCGAAAAAAATGGTGAACCTTTACTTTCAATGGTCGTTCCTGAAACAATTATTTTACGCAATAACGCAACTTCTTCGATTGAAAATCTTTTAGAAGGGGATGAAGTTACGGCAATCACTACCGTTTCAGGTGATGTGAAGTTCCTAAAGGCTTTTGGAAAAGTTACCAAAAATGATTTACTGTCAAGAATCAGTTCGATGACTAAGGGATATCTCAAACCGAATCATATCAGTTCAATCCTCTCCGGTGACTGGGAGGCAATCAAAGATGATATCAAAGGTGGTATTTATCAGCAATTGATCGAGTTTGGACTGACTCCGGCCGAAGCCGAAAGTTTAATCGTTCAAGACTGGAACTACCTGGACAGCCTAAGTCGGGATCGATTATCACAAGCACTCTCCAACTATCTGGGCATCTCTTTAGATTTCAGCCAGGCATTATTAGACCGGGATCTTGATAAGATTAAAGAATTTGGCAAGGTCGAACTGGCCACTGTGGCCCTAAGTAGATTATTGGGTGTAAATGAATAAAATGAATAAATTAAAATGCCTTCTCAAAAATATTTGAGAAGGTATTTTGATTTTTAATGGAAAGGTAATTTCTGTCGATAAATTAATGTGAACTTGACCGATTTGTAAATTATAAATTTAATATCTTCAATATTACTTGCGTTTGATTCATCAATCTTATTCACTTTGGATCTTTTTAAAATCTTTAGGAAGCTCGAACAACGCAGCATTAGGTTTTACTAAAGACAGTTCCACGGTATCTACTTGATAAGTAACTCGAGCGCCCACTTGATGCTGGATCTTTAAGACCAGATCATTGGTTTTTGAGACATAAGCCAGACTCTTCTCCTCTTTCTCTGCTATTTCATAAATGTTACACGGATATCCCTTATAGGTATCCTCGCCAACCTTCTTACCATACTCTTGTACCAGATTAGCTATTGCGTTTTGAACCAGATCCCAAGTTTTTTTATCAAGTGGAGATTCGGTATACTGTTTCGCATCCATATAAAGTGTCCATAAAACCTTTTTATCAAGACGGTAAATATTAATAATCTCCGCCGAATCAACCGCCGCTGTATCGATCCTTAATTTATTACCACCTAAACAATAATATTTCTGAGTCATCATTAAATTTTGATTGCCATCTCTGTGCTCATGCACCAGAAGATAATTTTTGGGACAACCAGCCATTACGATAGAGGTCAACATTAATAGTGCTACTATTAATAAAATAA
Organism: Bacillota bacterium; assembly: GCA_029553165.1. Taxonomy (GTDB): domain Bacteria; phylum Bacillota; class UBA4882; order UBA8346; family UBA8346; genus JAKPCT01. Next base: position 34,410 of record JAKPCT010000211.1, on the reverse strand, counting down.
AAATTTTAATTTTTTCATTTATTCAACCTCCAATAATATTTTGTTAATATTTTCTATCTTTTTGGCAATAATCCTTTTAAAAATTGCAACTACCAAAAATAGTATTTTCAAATAGGAATTATTACTAATTACACGCTTTTTAATTACTCTTCTCTTCTTTTCCTAATCTGATAGATAGTTCCCTTGGTAACAATATGGTCACCATAACGCTGCTTCAATTGGTCAACTACTTGATGAAGTTTATGCAAATCTTGATCATCCGCTGCTTCTTCATTTTCAAACAAACTCAGTTGTAAATTGTCGTTACTGTCAAACCCGCTGACACTCACTCCAATTAGTCTAAGTTTTTTCTGCCCCAATTGTAATTGATCTGCCAATTGTAAAGCTTCATGATAAATCATTTCTTCAAAGTCGGTTGCTGTTTTAAGAGTAGTCTGTTTGGTAACTGTTTTAAAATCCGAATCCCGTAACTTAACTGTAATTATTTTCCCTTTCAAATTCTGTTGCCTTAACCTCCGGGCAACCTGATCAGCCAATGCCAATAATACCCCTGCTAAATAATCGTAATTATCAGTATCATTCTGAAAAGTCACTTCATTACCTACACTTTTAACACTTCCTCCGTTGACTACAGGACAATCATCGATGCCATGCGCTAAGCGGTACAATTGCAAGCCAACTTCACCCAATTTTTGATGTAACAGCTCCTGATTAAATTTTCTTAAAGCACCGATGGTCATTATTCCCATCCGTTGTAACAGTTCTTCAGTCTTCGCACCAACACCCCAGAGCTTACTTACCGGTAAATTCTCTAAGATCCCGAAAACATTATCAGAATTAATAATTACAAAACCTTTGGGTTTCTTTAAATCCGAACCTAATTTGGCTAAAAATTTATTGGGTGCCACAGCTGCTGATGCTGATAAACCAATCTCCGTTTCAATTCTACTGACAATTTTTTTCGCAATTTGCTCCGCCGGCCCAAAAATCACCTCCGAATCAGTCAGATCAAGAAAAGCTTCATCCAAAGAAATCGGTTCGACCAATGGTGTATACTCAAACAAAATTTCCATAATCGCCTTTGAGACTTCTTCATAACGGCTGCTGCGGACCGGAACAAAAATTCCGTGAGGACACCTGCGGTAGGCTTCCCGAAGTGGCATAGCCGAGCGTACCCCGTACTGTCGTGCTTCATACGAACACGTTGATACTACACCACGCTTTGCAGGATCACCTCCTACAATTACCGGTTTACCTTTTAACTTAGAGTTATCCAACTGTTCGATTGCAGCATAAAACGCATCCATATCAATGTGAAGAATCTTCCGTTCTCGCATCTGAATAACCCCCAAACGTACGTTCTCTTATCTGCTAAAAATAAAACCCGTCATTGACGGGTTATTTGGCAGATTTACGTTTCCTAGCCGCCTCGGATTTTTTCTTCCTTCTTACACTAGGCTTTTCATAATGCTCCCTTTTCCGGACTTCGGCAAGGATACCGGACATCTGACATTGTCGTTTAAAACGTTTTAATGCACTGTCCAATGTTTCATTTTTTCCGATTTTAACTTCAGTTGCCACAAATTTCCCTCCCCTCCACTGCTTGTTACCAATACGGCTCTCCCGCAGTGTTCGGTTCGAAAGCCAAAATTACATTAATATATTATACAATAACAATTGATAAATTGTCAACAACTCATCCCGGAGGCCAACTTAATGGTCTACCCGAAATAATGTGGAAATGTAAATGGAATACTGTTTGACCGGCTTCGGAACCACAGTTTGCAACAATTCGAAAACCATTTTCAACTAATCCAAGCTCTTTTGCAACTTTTTGGATTCCATCAAAAAACAGATTTGCTAATCCCGCTTCAGTAAACTTTGGATCTGCTACATTTTCGACATGCTGTTTTGGAATGGCTAACAAATGAGTTGGAGCTACTGGTTGGATATCTTTGATCACTATTAAATTATCATCCTCATATACTATTTGGCTGGGTATTTCTTTATTAATAATTTTACAAAACAAACAATCAACCAATAGAATCTCTCCCTTGTATTATTATTTAATTCGACATGTTTATTTATTATTCCTTTAAATTTAATCAACTAATTTTTTTAAAAATTTCAACTTATCCATTCCCATTTTCCACCAATATCATTATTGATTTTTTCAATGCGATATACTCCCTAAACAATTTCCCCAATCAGATTGGTCCCATTATAATCATTAATTTTAACATTACATAAACAGTTTTTCAAATTTCGTTTACTTGTTACAACTACGGGTAAATATTCACTGGTAAGCCCGGTCCAATTTCCACCCTCTATTTCTTCAAACAACACTTGGACTTGTTTTCCGACGAACTGTTGTGCAAATTGAGTATTTGTCTGTTGTACAAGTTTATGAATCCGAATGCTACGTTCGTCCATGACCTGCTTACTAACTCTGCCACTCATCGTTGCAGCTGGAGTTCCTTGGCGTGGCGAAAACTTAAAAACATGAACATTACTAAATCTTAATTCTTTAATAAAGTCATAAGTAGTATCAAAATCAGCATCTGTTTCACCCGGAAATCCGACAATCAAATCGGTCCCAATCCCAACCAAAGGATTATTTTCTCTTAGTCGGGCAACGATCTCTTTAAAGTAAGCAGTTTGATAACCCCGATTCATCAATTTTAATATTCGATCACTGCCGCTTTGTAAAGGAATATGTAAATATTGACATACTTTAGGAGCTTCAGAAACAATTGCAATCAATTGTTCATCAAAATCGTTAGGCTCAATTGAACCCAATCTGATTCGAAAATCACCTTCAATTTTCAGTAGTTCAGCCAATAATTCTGATAATCTGATTCCTAGGTCTTTCCCATAACATCCTAAATGAATTCCGCTTAAAACAACTTCTTTATAACCCAACTCAATTAAGCGTTCAAACTCCAAGATTACCCTATCAACCGGCATACTGCGAACTTTGCCTCGGGCATAAGGAACAATACAATACGAGCAAAATTGTTCGCAACCCTCTTCAATTTTCAAATTGGCTCTGGTCCTAACTGTTGAATGCCCAACTGGCAAGTCTACCCACTCGTTAACGTTATCAATTTGGTCAACCGCAATCTGTTGGAATTGTCCGTTTTGATGCTTCAGATAATCTTCAACCAGCTCAACAATCCGCGGGCGCTCGGCCATACCTACAATTAAGTTAGCCCCTGGTATTTCAATAATTTCATCCGGTGCCACCTGTGAGTAACAACCCGTTACAATAACCGCTTGTGGCTTAAATCCAACCGCCTTGCGGACCGCCTGACGGGATTTACTTGCTCCTGTCCCGGTAACCGCACAGGTATTGATAATATAGATATCCGCTCCACTGTCAAAAGATACTATTTCATAGCCTTTTTCTTCAAAAAGCTGCATTAAACTTTCAGTATCATTTTGGTTTACCTTACATCCTAACGTATAAAAAGCAACTTTCATTTTTTGACTCCATGATAGTAATTGCTGTACAGATTACTGCTCCGATAGTCAATCCATTTCAATAATAACGGACTGATAATCATCAACCCAATAAAAGTCATTACAACGGTCAATAATCCATACGAATAGACACAATAAAAAATCATTAAGAAATTAAAAAAAGCTATTCCATAGCCTGCGCGCTTGCGGTACCATTTAGGACACCAGCGGGCGATAACTCTAAAAAAACAGACTTCAATCATTACCAGAAAAATCCAGGCAAATACCTGCTGCACATGAGGATCAAAATCAGCAGCAGTTTTTAAGCGAAAGTAAAAAATCAATGTCATCATAAAACCACTGAAGGTTAATAACGAAAATAAAAAAATCTTCCTCAAACTAATTACAATCAATCTTTCCTTTTTGGGATCTCGATCCGGCTCTGAACCAAAAAAAGCAATCCCAAACCATTGACCGCTTATAATCCCCATACTCCAAAACGGAGATAATGAAGATACAATAATAAAAGACAGCAATAGATTTATTTTAATTGATTCTTTTGTAAAATATACCATACAAGCACCGATAATAACTGCCAGTCCAAAATAGATTAAACCTAACAACCAATTCATAATAATTCTAAACTCCTTTTAATACCGGATTCATTCATCATCCGGATCGTTTATTAGTTGTTTTCCCAGATAAATGGAGCGCCCCAGTCCAGTATCGTATGCTGCCCACACTATACCCTTACGATGTTGGCGCATGATCGTCAGGAATTTGGTTGTTTGCGCATCCATGTTATCAGCATGGTGCAAAATACAGGCTTCTATCATTAAGGGTTCAATTGGCGAGCCCCACTCCATAATGCCATGATGGCTCACTAATAAATGAATTAATTGGTTTTTTATTTCTGTCACGACCTCAACATCAAACTCCTGCATTAGGCCGTCAAAAGCCCGATCGACCATCTGTACTCCCAATACCAAATGGCCAATTAGCTTTCCTTCATCAGAACCATCAATTCCTTTATCAATTTTGTAAGTTTTCGTCTTTCCGATGTCATGTAAGATTGCTCCAGTGACTAATAACTCCTTATTAATCATTGGATAATAGTTGGCTGCTGCCACACAGAGATTTAGTACGCCAGCAGTATGCTCAGCCAATCCCCCGATATAAGCATGATGACGCTTCAATCCCGCCGGAACCCTCAAAAAATTAGCAACAAATTGTTTATCACCAAAGAATGAATTCAATACCCGCTTTAAAACCGGATCTTTAATCTCCCGAATCATTGTGTTGATAAAGTTCCAGTAATCCTTTAAATTGCCCGGAGTACATGGAAGAAACCGGCTATAGTCAATCTCTTCTTCATTCACAACTTGATAGGAGTCGCTGCTTTTCGCATCCCATTCCAACTGAAGCTGATCCTTATAACTTTTTGCCTGAATATTATTTAATTTAATAACCTTCCCAACCTCTAATTGAAAAAACAACTCTTCGGTAGCACTCCATACTTTGGCCGCAATCTCGCCCGAACGGTCACCAAGCTTTAAAGCTAAATAATTTGATCCGTTTTTAGCAATCCGAATCTGGTTTTCGACTATTAAAAAAAAACCACTTACCAGTTTATCACCAACAATATCGGCAATCAACATTTTCCGACTAATCCTCCTGTATATTAGCTGTCAGAACACCAAACAACTTAGCAAGGGCCAGCAAATCTTGTGCATTGTGCTTTAAAATAGGGATAATATAACCTTCCTCGCCGGTATCAACATATTTATGGTAGTATACTGGCGCCTCTGAGCCAGGTAAATCGGCGGGTCTTTCTTCTTGCAACAAATACCTTTCAACTGTGGTTAAACGACAATCCGGTAAATTGTGACGATAGTTTTTACGGGTATGCCGTAATAAATCCAGATGATAAGCGTCAAATTGATCAGCTAAACCATGAAATCTCAATCTTCCTTTTAAATAAGGAACATCAAAACTACGGCCGTTATAACTGGCGATAATACCTGTATTACGAAAATCAGCTTTCAGTTCACCCAAAATTGCTTTTTCTTCTTCATAATTACGTGCTAAATATTGACGAATTCGTCCAACCCCGTCTTGAAAGATTAAAATCCCGATCAAGAACACGGGTTGTGCATAATATAACCCTACGGTCTCAATATCAATGAACTTAATATCTTGCGGACTAAAAAAACCCAACAGCTCCCAATCCGTAGCTCCATAACAGCTTAAACGATTAATATCTCTCTTGTCAATAATATTTAAAACTTCCAGAGCTGCTTTTGCCCAACGGGGATGAGTGGTCAAATCCTGCAGGGTATTAAAGCCTGATTCTCTTAACTTCAAAACAGTTGCGTTACCAATACCATAAATCAATTGCAGGTTATTAAAGATTAAATCTGCATCTGGAAACTGATAGGCCACTTTATCGGCAAGTGACTCAATGAAACGATAAGGCCCAAAACCGTTGTTTCTCTCTTCATCCTTGACAACAATTGTCTGTATGTTGACACACGAATTTATTTTTAAAGCAAAAGAAGGCCGCATCATTATTCACCTCAATTTGAGGTCTTCTTCTCATCATCATCTTCGACATCAAAATCAATAACTACTTTACTGTCAACATGGAAACTTTTATCTTTCAGCTTGATAACCGCTTTTTCCCCACGTAATTCCTCGCCTTCAGGACGTTTTAAATAGACATTGCCAAAAAATGATAAGTATTCAAGTTGATCATCATATTCAATTCGTTCAGCAGTACCGTTAAAATCTTTATGTTCCGTTTTACCCTTGGTTGCAATAAAGTTTTTTGAGTCTGCTTCAAAATACAGTTCATCAGCGAACAACTTAAAGGCGTCTTTAACAACCTTTCCTTTTTCTTTCTGCTCTTTACGATCCAGTATTACTTCCCGATAGAAAGTACCTGTCTTTTTCTTTAGGTCGTAATCAAGGATTTCGGCCTTAATTGTAACATCTTCATTAGCATAATTAACTTTTGATTCTAAAAATAATTGTTTATTATCCATATCAATTCTTGCTTTTTCAGTGGTAATAACACTTTTACCCTGGACTATCCGGACATTACCCTCAATATAAGAGATTTTCTTTTCGGTATCGCCCTTAATGCTATTGCCTGTTACTTTTACCTTGTCATCATCTGAAGCAGAGAAAACGGTGAAACAACAACCTAAAATCAATAGCAAAATAATTTTAATTAACACTCTTCTGATCATAATTGCAAAATTACTCCTTCAGGTTCAATCAATTCATATTCTTCAGTTTCCAAATTATAGATTATCCCTTTGGCTTTTACCTGATCGTTGTCTTGATTTAATTCGATCCCTTTTTCCAGTAGTAACTCATCCTTTTGGAGACTCAACTTCATGGAACCGGCTTTAATCAACATATTTTTGCCGGTAACCTGAATTGCCCCTTCCGAAATTAACTCTTCTTTGCGATGGTTCATGATAATCTCTTTTGAAACAAATACTTTATCATCAGTTTTAGCTTCGACGTCGCCGCCAATATATAATACTCCGCGCATTCTTTCCCATCTGGCCCAGCCCGCCTGAAATAAGACCTGTTTATCCTCGACTGAAAAAATTATCCCTTCTTTGATCTTTTCAAAATGAACAATATTCCCTTCAGCCGTTTGCCAGATTCGTTCGGCTTCAATCTGCCAGGTTTTCTTTTGGTCAATCCATCCTGTTAATTTACTGGTTTCAATCACAATACTTGGGCTTCTTGGCTGTGGGGTTTCAATTTTAACCTCCGGAGCTGGAGAAAACATACCATCCCACCAGCCGCCATACTGCCCCATAAAATAAAGAAGGCTAATTATAATCAGAAACAATGTCAACTTAATAATTTTATTCATAGAAAAAAAACTCCGACGGATCAGCAGCCGTATTGAATTGCGCTCTTGGGAAGGCTTTGAAACTAAGCTGCAACCAGTATTTTTGTTCGACAAAATCATAATTAAAGATCACTTCACGGCAATGCCAGTCATAAGTTACACCCACTTGAGCCACTGAAAAACTCTCCTGAAACAGATCATAACGGGATTCAATGTCAACTTTCCATTTGTCATTGATCCTTTGGTGGATTGAAGCTTGAAACTGTTGATTACTCCACCATCCGGTGATAAAATTGTACCCCAGGTATAATCCCAATCTCCAATCCGGTTTTGGATTGTAATTGATTCTTAAATAAGTATCTCCAAATCCATATCCCCACTCATAGATGGTATTAAACTGAATTATCTGAGGTTTAAGCACCGCACTAATCGAAATTGGATCTTTTTGTTGCAATTTAAAATTATAACCGGTATTAAGATCAACACGAATTAATTTACTATCCCAAAGCCAACTATTCTTAGCAAAAGCTCCGGGATATAACGCATCATTGGTACCAAAAAAACTGATTGATTCTCCCAACATCTCCGTATAACCCAAACTGACATTGGTTGATAAATAATCATTAAACTTGTTATTCAATACTAAAGACTCCGAAAGACCAATTAAATCTGTTATTTCTTCCCGATAATCATAGACCCGATAACGAAAATCACTTACTGCATTTAAACTTAGTTTTGGCTGTTGCCAGATCATTTTAGTATTATTCAGATCAAAAGCATAACGTGTCCCGGAATCTTCACTAATGATAGCCTCATTTACTGTTTCCAATTTTTCTAATTTCGTATATTGGGCAGTTAATCGTACTCCACCCAAATAAGGCCACTCCCACTTGGGTATTGTATAGGTAATCTCCGGCAAATAGTTAGTGGTCTGCATATAGGTACCACTGACATAACGGCGGTTGATCAATTTCAGATCAATATTTGACCAGTTCCAATTTTTCTGCGTCAACAGGTTAATATCAAAACTGGTTGAATCGGTTGTAGACTCCTGGTAATACCACCTGCTATTCGCATAAAGATTCCAAGTTGAATCAATCTGATAATTCCAGTTCTCAGAGATATCATAACTTTGCTTAATGGAATCATCCTGATAGTACTTAAAGTAAATTCTGGGATAAGGCGATATTCCATAAAGATTAAACCGATAAGTTGATTTTAAATACTGTTCATTGGAGTTATTAACCAAATAACCATTCTCCAAACTGGTATCCCACTTCAACTTTTCATTGGTTGAATTCTCATAACCAAATCCGTATTTGTACTCATCAATTGATTTATTCCGGTTATTATCATTATTCAAATAGTAATATTCCTGGTACCATTTGGTAGTTGGAGAGGTTATAGTATGATGTTTGACACCAATCCCGTTACCTCCATATTCCGTTAAATCCATAATAATTTTACCATAATTATTATCATCAAAAAAATAATTGTATCCGATCGTTAAGAACCAGCCAACTAAATCATTTCTTCCAAACTTAGGCGGATCAAAATTATTTTCATCTTCTTTCAGGGAGATTACCAGATATGGTATATAAAGTAGCTTAACTTTTCCCTCCCAATACCAAGCCTTACGAAAGATGATCCGTTTCCCAGGATAATACTCTACTTCTGAAGCAGTAATATGATAATGGGGATGTTCAAGATTACACCCGGTAAAATTAGAATCATTGAAGAAAAGATCATCTGCTACAATAAATGCTTCTTCGGCTGTTATAAATGCCTGATCGGCAATCTCTTCGCTATCTTCTTCATTGATCTCAACATTAATTGGTGCAAGCCAACCACGCTCTGACCGGAAATCGTATAAAAACCGTTCTCCACCCTCATAAGTTTTATCATCTTTTGTTACTTTTACATTACCAACCGCTAATAACAGATTTAAATCCCGATCAGCAAAAGCCTGATCTGCTTCAATTGTCGTATTCCGATATTCAATGACTACATTGCCATACGCTTCTAAGTGCCTGGTTTCATCATTATAGCGCACCTCATCGGCTTTAAGGGTTACCGGTTCGGCAACAGCTACTGACTGGCCCAAGCACATCATGATTATCAGTATCATTATTATTAAGCCCATTTTACTCATTACATAATTACCTCCGCTGTTCTACTGCAACGAGTAAAATCAGACCCAAGATCATAAAAAATATTTGTGGGATCCAAGCGGCAACCCATGGGATTAAAACACCATTACAGCCCAAATTTCGCCCAACAACCTGCATCGTATAATATCCCATAATGATTAAAAAACAATAAACAAAACCTACCCACCTCGAATTCCTGCCGGTTAAAATGGTTAACGGGACAGCAATAAAGACTAAAATTAAGGAAATTAACGGATCGGCAAATTTTTGATGGTAAAAGACTGCGTATTCAGGTAGATTGAAACCGCTTTGCTTACTCAAGATATATCTTTCCCGCAATTCTTTAGAGCGCATCCCTGAAGGCGCCTTCTCTTCACCAATTAAAGCAGTTACATCATTTACCACTTTAATGTCCATTTTATCATACCTGAGTTCAGATACCAGAGTTCCCTCTTTATCAAATTCATGCACAAATCCTTTATTAAGCTCCCAAACCCCTTTTTTGATCCTGCCATCCTCAGCCGTAATAATCCGGGGCCAGCCTTCCTGCGTATCCGTTTCAATGATCAAGACACCCTTAATCGTCCCTTCCTTATGATGAACTTGTTTTAAGTAAATAAACTTGTTTTGTGCTGCTTTCAAAACAACATTTTCTTTTAATAATGGCAAATCCTCCTTCATCGAAAGACGTTGCAGTTCGACATTAAAACGGTGGTTAGCCGCCGGTACTACGGTATCATTCCAACAAAATGCTGCGAAACACAATAAACTTACCCCAATAAACAGGGGTAACATGATCTGAAACAAACTCATTCCGCAAATTCGAATCACTTCAAATTCACGTTCCCGTAGCAATCTACCAAAACTTAAAATAACCCCAAACAAACAGGCTGCCGGTAAGACATCCATCCATAAGTAAGGGATTTGATTTAAAATCAAAAACCACATAAATCCGAGGGTGATCCGGTAGCCAATAAAAATATCATTATAGTCAAACACAATCTTCCCAATCCCAAGTACGGTAAACCCTAACATACAGATTAGGAACTGAACAAAAAACTCCCGCCATATGTATCGATGGAGGATTTTCAATATTTTAAACCTCCTACAAAGTTATGAAAAAAGCGCCGAGGCGCTTCAGAATTTATAATTAATGGTGACTTGGATTAACTCATCATCAATAAAACTTCCTTCTCCCTGATACCAGGATGCTCCTACAGAAATATTTTGATTGTCCAATTCCACTCCGAACATCCTTCCGCTATAATCCCAATCATCCAAATCTTCTTCGGCTACGGCATGGATCCGCAGATACTCACCTATGTTAACACGCGCTCCCAACCTTAACAGCGAACCTTCAATCGGGTTGGGACCAGACTTGCCTTCATTTAGAAAATCATATATTTCCGCAGCAATTACTAGTTTATTATCAAACGTATAGGAACAACCAACCGTTGACTGGTAATTGAGGGTTTGAATCGAATCATCACGCCCAATATTATGTATTGCCAGACCCACTTTAAAAGAATCGGTTACCTCAGCCACCAATCCGAAATCCAACAGAAAATCCTTGGAATCAATCTCCTTAACAAAACTGCCCGTATACTTATTATAAATCCCATAATTACTGAATTTCGCGGCTACTCCTAATGCAATATTTTCTGATGCCTGCCATCCATAAGAATACCCCAAGGTTAGATAACGACTGTAGAGTTGAATCCCGATCAAATCCTGACTTCGGGCAACATATAAGGCTCCGGTGCCTCGTGATTCAGCTACCGAATAAATCAGTAGATCATCCCAACCCATGGCAAGGTCTCGCCCTGAAAACCGGTATTCAATGAGAAAATTTTTATTTTCCAAACTTACTAAACCAGCCGGATTATAGAGTGCGCCTGAAGCTGAATCAGCAACACTGACAAAATCACTGACACCCAATGCCCAAGCTGGGACAACTTGACCAAACAACATTAAAATAACTAGCAATAAAGGCTTTAATAGACGATTCATAATGTGCCTCCTTCCTTAGATAACACTTTAGTAATCGTCAAAAACTCATAAATAATTTAGCGATCTCCAACATTTGGTTTTGTCAATATCTGCCTGTAAAATTTTAGCCTTGGTTTTGGAGCTTCTGTTCCAACTCGGCGACTTTTTTCTGGAGTTCTTTAAATTCCTTTAGCAACTCCGGAAGACGTCCTGCAGCTGCCTGAATCCTCATATCGGTAGCATGAGGACGGGCCGGAAATCCCGACACAAACGAGTTTGGCGCTAAATTATTAATAACTAATGAACAAGCCGCTACCACCGAGTCATCACCAACGTTGAGATGGCCAATTACCCCGGATTTCCCAGCTAATGTAACCCGGTTTCCCAATTTGGTACTACCGGCTAATGCAGCTTGGGCAATGATAATATTATCTTCCCCAACCTGACAGTTATGGGCCACCTGTACTAAATTATCAATTTTGGTACCTCTCTTAACCAGCGTAACTCCTGTTGTGGCACGATCAATAGTAACACAGGCACCAATTTCAACATCGTCCTCAATTTGAACAATCCCTACTTGCGGAACCTTATAATGTTTCCCATTAACAGTGACATAACCGAATCCGTCTGCTCCAATAACCGTACCGGCATGAATCTGGACATTATTCCCAATAATGCAGTTTTCCCGAATAACCACATTGGAATGGATAATACAATTTGACCCTATTTGTACTCCGTCTTCAATTATTGCTCCTGGCATAATCACACTGTCCGATCCGATGGTTACCTGGTTTCCGATAAATACTAAGGGTCCGATGGTGCAATGATCGCCCTTAAAATCCGAACCGATAACCGCTGTCGAATCAATCCCCTTTTGGTAGGTTTTAGGAGGATTAAAATGATTTAACAGGATTGCAAAGGCCAAACGGGGATTTTTTACTCTAATCGCTGGCTTAACGACCTCGGAGATTGTTTCCGGAATAATAATTGCAACTGCTTGACTGTTAATTGCCCGTTCCAATACTTTTAATGAAGCAACCAAAGTAATGTCTCCGTCCTTGGCATTGTCAATTCCGGCAACTCCGGTGATTACAACATTACCATCGCCAATGATTTCACCATTAACTAATTTAGCTAATTCCGCTAGAGTAGTCATCGTTAACTCCCTTTTCAATTATTATCAAGTTCCTTAATAACCTCATCAGTCAGATCATTTTCGGCATAGAGAAACGCCTGGGGACTGGCTACCAATTTAATCCCTTTTCTGCTGGAAACAGCAGCAATTGCTTTTTTAACTTCACCAATAAATTCCCGATTCTTCTCCAATCGGAATTTTTCAAACTCCAGCTCTAATTGTTGTTTTTCCGCTGCTGTAGTTGCCTGGCTGATTTTGGTCCGAATTTCGTCGCGTTTACTTTGTAACTCTTGGTTAATTTTTTCACTCAATTTACTCTTTTCAGCTACTTTATCAGTATCAATCGTTGCATACTCGACTGCAGAACTACTTAAAGCAAAATACAACCCTAAAGTTAAAATCACAAACCCTAAGAGAATCGCCCCGGCAATTATCCAAGGTTGACCGGATTTGGCCGAATTTGCTTTTTTGTCTTTAATTATTTCTTCTCCCATTTTCTCCTCCGACAATAAGTTTATTATGGTTTCTTTAAATTCCAATCCTTAATATTATTTCCAGCAATCAAAGATCAAATTAACTTTTTTAAAATTTTATTCTTTCTTTATCTGGACTTAATAGCCTGTCTGCAATTTTATTTTATCTGTTTTTTACGTAATTCAATGGCTTTTAAAATTTCATCCTCACGCTTGTGACGCCATGATTCAAAATCTTGTTCTAACTTTAATCGGTACGTACTCACATCTCGCTGAAACTGTTTGGTAAAAAAACTTTTAACTGCATCGAGTTCCGCTGACGCTTTCTCTTGTCGCCACCCGGAAAATACCCGTAATTCTTCTTGCAACCTCTGGTATTCACTCTCGATTTGCTGTTCAATCTCTAACTTAATTCGATTAATCATCAGTTGAATACTCTGCTTTTCGGCCTTCGCTTCGTCCTGGTTTGGTACTAAATCCAGCATTGATAACTTAAATTGCAAGTTAGTTAGTTCTAACCGATATTTGTCATGAACTTTCTTTTGAAACTCTGCAAACTCTTCAGTCACCTGCTTCTTCTTTTCATCAAGATCTTTTTTTAAAGCAGAGTTAATCGAATTAATCCTCTCATTCAATTTTAAATTATAATACTCTTCCCGGTTTTTACTGTATTCATCTAAATTACTATTGAGGTTATTTAATTTGAGATCAATCTCATACTGATAATTATTTTTAATGATTGCGACCTGATCATCGATTAATTTTCCAAAATCAATCCCGACGGTTGTAGAACGGCCAACATTTTGCAAACCATCAGGATTAATTCTCCATTTTGTGCCTAATTTCTTAAGTTCTTCATCCAATCTTAAATATTGATTCCAATCGGGACTTTGTTTAATTGCAGTTTCAAGGTCAGATTGACCAGTAAGCTTTGTCACCAATAATGAAGATTGGACATAATAAACGATACCATAAATGATTGCTATCACAATAGTAATTTTGATAAGGTACTTCTTCCAATTCATCTTTATTTTTTCTTTGAATTAGCGTTAGCTTCTTTTTTGGCTTTTTCAATAACTAAGTCTGTGATGTCAGTCCCACCATAAAAGACAACACTTTTATCTAAAACCATTGATAATTTTTTCTCTGCTCCAACTTCAGTTATTAACTTCTTAACTTTATCTTCCGTCAATTTCTTCTGTTCGTTCAAATACTGCATTATTTCATTGCGTTTTGCTTCCAGCTGTGCGTTTAACTCATCAGATTTTTTTTGCGCTTCATCTTTATAACGTTTGTCAATACTGGCTTGTTCCTCGGCTGTTTTCCCATTTTTTTCAGCAACAGCTTTATCTTGCAGTTCTTTTAAGGCATTCCGGTGCTGTTGCATAATATAGCCTTGATAAAGCTTAAATTCGGTATCTTTTTCTTTCAGAATTGCTTGTAAGCTTTGATAATCCGGTAACTCATTCTGAATTTTACCAGTATCAACAAAACCTACATTTATCGCTGCGTTCGGTGATGGAGCCGCACCTGATAAACTACTAAATAACAATACCAGACTTAAAATAACTACTCCTCCGACAAAGACCATTAAAAATTTGTTAGATTTCATTAAAATTTCTCTCCTTTTTAATATATTATTTATTTAATAAGTAAATACTCATTATCTATAAAATCAATCTACAATGTAGTTTACCAAAAATGGAACAATAATTGAATTCCCGTCTTTTTATCAAATTGAATCAGTTCCAAATCCAAATTATCATTAACAACGATCCCCAGTAATGCCAAGTTGGGAGTATCATCCAAACCAATCTCTAACCCCAGATAATCGCCCCGTTCAAACCGATAATTAAAGATGATCCTTTTATTCTTATTTTCAAGTTCGTATTCAAATCCCCCGTTAAAGTTTGATGCTATTGGTAGTTTGAACCCCACTTTAATTGGGCCTTCAATATTTTCACCGACTGATATTTTCATATATACCTCGTAATCACTTAGCAGATAGCCAATGTAACCTTGTAAATTACCATAATGGTTATTTTCATTCACATAATACCTGGCATCTAAATGAGTACGAAATCGAAGTGAATCGACATACAAGTTAACTATCGTTTTATTACCCGGATCTAGTTTTAAATCAACCGTCATTCCCATTTCAGTTAATTCAGGGAAAGAGTTAAGATAAGCAATCAGATATTTTTCTAACTTTGATTGATAATGAATCAGAAACTCTACCGGTACTCCTTTCAATAACTCAAATTTAACTTCATTAACTATATTTTTTTTCTGAAATACCCAGGTTGGAACTGTTTTTGAATAATAGTCGACTTTAATTTCTGAAACTCCCTGAGCAACAGGCGTTAATTCTAGGTTTAAAGTGGTAACCGGCTGAGCATCAATCGAAAATTTACATTCAAAACCGGGAAAATCACGCTCAACCAAGTAATTGATTACCAGGCCAAAGATACTTTCAGCCCAATCAGCCGATGCAACCGGTAAACCAACAAAGATCTTATTAATTTCTGACTCTACCTGCCTCGTAATTTGGCCGGTAAAATTGTTAAATTCAGGATTAAGGTTATTAATCTTTACACTTAATTTAATATCCGAGATTAAAGGTGGTAGTGGTTCTAATTCCATGATTATTTTAGTATTTCTTCCAAAAACAAGATTTACTGACTCAATTCGAAACCCGACCAAAACTTTTGAAAAAACATTCACGATTGCAACTTTAACCTTTTCTTTGCTTTGTTCTAACAAAGATAAAGGCTGGGAGATCAACATTTTTTCTCCCACCTTACCAACACTTAACTCAATTCGCTCCTTCAACCCCTCGTAAATTCCTTCATTGATATTTAACTGCACCTCAACAGACTGGACTGTTTCTTCAGATTCTCCCAGCGCAGTCTTTGAATAGTTACAAATCAAAATAACCACCATTAATGTGCAGAATAATAAATTAATCAAACTAAACCGGCCTATTGATTTCAACCTACCACCTCATGTGAAAACAGATCCCGTTTTTCAAAACATTTCACTCATACTAATTACCAGCCTTGAATCACCATCTTCATTCCAGGCGTTATCAACCCTAATCAAACCAAAGAATGGAATATCAATTCTGAATCCTACTCCGTAGTCTGACCGCACTAGGCTATCGCCGCTGTTGTTGATCTGTCCAACATCATAAAACAGGACAAATTCCAAATTTTTATTAGAAGGCAAGCGATAACGCAATTCCGTATTCGACAGTAAATAACTTGACCCGATTAATTTTCTGGTGTTTTCATCATCAAACCTGCGCTCATCATACCCGCGTAACTTGTACATCCCGCCTAAATAAAGCTCTTCATAGTCCGGATAATCACCGGTCAGGTATTCACCCCGTAACCTGGTTCCAATTACGAGATTGGGCGTCAGGGAATGAAACCATTTACCCTCAAGCATTAATTCATTGTAATTATAATCTCCTCCAAGATATTCACCAAATACGGTATAACTACCTGTTAACTGGTAACCGCCAACAACAAAATTGCGTCCCTCTCGTTTCAGTTTATTGCGATCAATTTCAATCCCGGCAGAATTATTCCAAAAATCAATCTGTTCCGGTTTATTGTGTTCTGGTTTATCAGTCCCATCCAACCAGTAATTATGAATAATATTTTCTTCAAATCGGAATCTCACACGCGCCGCAGTATCTTTCCAAAACATCCGTCCAAATGACAATGATAATCCTGTTCTAGTAAGATCAATCTCATACATTCCATCCTGATTCAACCAGCTTTTCATCGTCGATGTCATACTTGAATCGGAATTCCACATTGATAATCCAAAAGAAGTCCGGTTATCATCTAACCATGGCTCATAAAATGAAAAGCGAATATTTTTACTGTTTTCAGAGAGATTAATATCCAGCGACAATTCCTGACCCAACCCCATCAGGTTTGATTCTTTGAATCCCAATAACCCCCCTACTTCACCGGTAGATTCGGCAAAACTTATACCTAATGACCCCGAACCGGTCCGTGCTTCTTTAAGGCTGAGTACTAAATCTAAAGCATTAGGAATCGAGCTTTTTTCAAATTTAAGATCAATCGTTTCAAAAAGCCGCAGTCTCATAATATTCCAATATTCTTCCCGCAACTGATTATAATCAATAACATCTCCCTCTTTCAGAGTGAGTTCTCTTAAAACAACAAACTCTTTAGTCTTTTCCAAGCCGGTAATTTTAATCTTACCAATAACCAACTCCACCAATTCGATTTCTACTATCCCATCTTCAGTTATTCGAAAGTTGTTAGTTGCCTTTGGCTCAATGAAAAAACCTTTTTCCTCCTGGCAATACTTAAGTGCTTTTGAAAGATCATTACGAAATGTTACCACATTAAATACTTCACCCGGTTTTTGTGTAAAAAATGGCTTCAATTCATCGGGATTAAATTTTGTCAATCCCTTAATCCTTACCTCTTGAAACCGGGGATTTTCAATTACCACAAAAACCAATTTGATCCCATCAAAAAATTTATCAGTTTTCACCTGAATATCAGCAAAAAAACCCAATGCCATGATCGCTTGCATATCCTGCTGTACTAATTGCGGATTTAATGGTTGACCAACTTTAGTATTACTGATAACTCCCAGTATTTTTTCGTCAGGAATCTGCTGGTTTCCTTCAACATCGATCAATAAAACATCCGGATTCACTTCCCCAATTACTGGAAACGAAGATATCAATAAAACGAAAAAAACTACTGTTACTGCTAATAGGTTGAATTTAAAGCGTTGTAAAAACTTCAAAAAATATCCCCCTTTATTATTTGCCACTACGCAAACTACGCGAGGCTTCTTTTGCTAAAGCTTCTTCATCAATAATCAACTGAATAACAGGTACCGGCTGCGGTTTCGTCCCAATCAAATTATCTCGTTCAATCCCTTCAGATGTTTCTTTAACCCCAGCTACCTCCTTTTGATCTTTTCTAATAGGTTTTACTCTTCCATTTTTCTGTGAGTCAACAGAAACGATTAATTGATTTGATTTGGAACTTTTAATATTTGAATCTGTTGATACTGAATCTTGTTGCACGGCAATTTGGTCCGGTTTAACATTACTGACCGTCTCCTGATGAGCAACACCTTCACTAACCTGCTTTTGATTTAAATCCGCTTCTCCAACTTGCTCCTTCGGAAGATTAGTACTCTCTGAAGTACCCCGTGATGGTTCTATCTCTTGATTAACTACTTGTTGATCCCCATTTGGCATAAGTGTTTTTTGATAATGACTGCCAATCAACAAGCCAATTATAATTACGGCAGCAGCTGCCGCAACTGAAATTGCACGCGGACTAATCTTACGTTTCTTATTTTTATTAAAATCAATTGCTTTACTACCAGAAACGTTTTGTTGATGACTTAGTTCCCAGGCATATTTAACCTCTGCCTGCGCTAAGTTGAGATTCAATTCGCCACGAATCGGATTGGAAGCAATGTACTCTGTTTTTGCTTTATCTAACCATTCTTTCGCTTCATCAATATGAACAAGAAGATTATCATTGTTATTCGCTTTCATTTGGACCCCACCTTTTTAGGCTTCTACCAATAAATAAATTTGATCTTTAAAGTTCTTAATATTATCTGGATTAATCTAAAATTATTGTCCGGCTATTTTGGGCCAAAATTATCAATTAATCCTATTTTTCTTCCATTATCTAAACAATAGAGTTGTTCTTGACTGCTTAACTGCCTGATTTCATTTCGGAACGAAGCTTTGATAACATCCCCCGAAGACGCTGCAGAGCCTTTTTTTGTAATTTATATATGTATGAAAGGCTGATATTCATCTCTTCCGCTAACGCCACCGGTTCCTTATCCAATAAATATAAATCATTGATTACTTTTTGTTCCTTGGAATTCAACCTGGAAATCGCTTTCCTTACTTGTTGCGCAATCAAATTAAAACTGACTTCTTCTTCAACATTAACACTACTATCAGCAATTAAAGATAATACATCCTGAAATTCATCCTGTTGCAAAGCCAGTTCCAATGCTTCCTGACTAGTCCGATGATTACGCAGGTAATCAATGATTCGTCCCCGAATCCGGTATTGCGCAAAGGTACTAAATTTTACATCATGGTGTAAATTATATTTTTCAACCGCTTCAATCAAACCAACTGTTCCCTCTTGAATTAAATCAAAAAAAAGCTCTTCACGACTGGTAATCCGTGAAGCAATTTTAAAGACCAAAGGTTGATAAGATTCAATCAAACGTTGTCTGGATTCAAGCGAATTCTTATTTTTATAGTTGTCCCACAACAGTTTTTCTTCTAATTGAGATAACAGTTGGACTTTGGATAACTCTTTAAGGTATTGTTGAATCACCGGTCACCTTCCGGGAAATAATTTACTGGGTTTAACATCCTTGTCTACCTCAAAAATTTCTATCTTTTTATGTGTAATCCTTCTAACAAACGGGAATGTTTTTCTGGAAAGAGCGGTAAGATCTTCTGGATATCAAACATTAAAATTTAATCCGGTAAGTCAGCTTCCAGGTTGTGCCATCATCCACCGAATACGTTGCTCCCGCTGTAAATGAAGAGTTTAGATAATAATCAAATTCCCAATGACTCTTCGATTGCTCTCCATTGATTAGCATACTGTAAGATACATACAACTGATCGGTAATATAATCCGCCATATTAATTCGAACTTCATTTTGAGGATAATCCGTTTCCAGATATAAATAGTCAACCCCTAATAATTTGCGAATCTCAAACAAAACGTTACCAAATAACGTATCAATCACAAAACTAAGATTACCGCCAACAATTCCTGATGCAGTCAACGGTTCTTCTCCAACCAAGTCTGACCAGTTAAGCAATGCATAGATCTCACTTTGCGACAGATTAGGTTGGGAACTCAAATCAAACATTAGCGTAGGCCCAAGATGACCTTTAATAATCAAAAATATTTCCGCTTTCGAAGTTCGCAGACTTGATTCTACTTCAAGATATGGTTCTGTTTGGTTTGCCGGATTAAACACAATCATCGCTTGATTGATTTTAAAGTTCTGGCCGTAGATAGTGATCATTCCCACATTAGAAGTTATTTTACCGCCATAATTGATCTTCTGAAATTCTCCAGTAATATCAAGTGTACCATCAACTTCAACATCAGCCAATCCAACCTGACGGTATCGTACATTGCGGCCGGCGCTAACCGTCAGGTCCAACTGGGGCGACCACCGTGACTGCTTCGATTTGTTTGCAGAACCAAGACTAATCTTACAATCATAGATTTTAATATCGCCACTGATCAGCGGGCGAAACATATCTCCCTGCATTTTTACTTCCAGATCGCCAAAACCATCAAAATTAGGGTGCTTCAGGTATATTTTTGAACCATTTAGAGTAAGATCAATTGCCTTAAACCCTTGGGGAGTAATCAGTGCTTCACCGGCAACATCGATCGTTCCCTTTTTGGTATTACCATAAAGACTCTTAATAACAGCCCGATTGGAGGAGATTTCAATTGCACCTTCAATTGAATTAATCTCTACTGAATACTGCGGCAGATACAATGATACTTCATTGCAGGTTAATCGTCCGGAGCAGATAGGATTCTTTAAATCCCCATCAATTGTTAAATACCCATCCAGCCGGCCATTGGCCAAACGATACTTTTCAGGATAAAGATTAAAGTATTCGGTTGGTATCCCCGTAAAGTTTAGATTTAGACTCAAGTTACGCTCAGATTGCTTTATTGGTAAATTCAACCGTTGCAACACCTTTTCCGGCCATGGTAAATATCCGGCAACTTTAATTGAACCGGTTTTTACTCTCCAATTCCCTGATTGGATTTGCAGCCCTTGATCGGTAAAATGACCGGCGACTGATAGTTCACCTAAAGGTGTACCATTAATCCCAAATGAACCCAGATCAAGCTGATAATCGCCGGTAATCAACTTTTCGGACCATTCCAAATTAATATCAGCGCTCATTACACCGTCTAAATCGACTGTATTGCTTATCACTGAAGCAACAGCAGCAATTGGGAATTCCCGCACAGTGGCATTGAGTTTTAGTAAGTTTCCTTCCAACCAATTACCTTTAATATTTAAAGTGCCTTGTTGATGAGCTAATTCAATCTTTTCAATGGTTAGTTGACTTTGATTATAAAATATATCAATCGCTCCTGCCACCTCAATACCATTCAACAACCCATTCGCAATATTACCCGAAGCCCTGATTTCCGGTGTTGCCAAGTTACCACCAATTATGATTTTACCTGATAGTTTACCATCTGCATCAAAAGAAGCTGCATTAGCTATTTCTAAAAGCTCTTTAATCGGAAAATCTGCTACTGCAACATCTAAATCCAGGTTCCAGTTATCCGTTTTCTTGATATCACCAACAATCTTAACCTTTCCACCTTCACCCTCTAAGATAGCTTCTTCAATCTTGCAGACCGGCGCATCCCAAATTGCCCGGGCAACCAGTGATTCGTATTTCAAATTACCAAATGCTAATGATTGGCCAATGACTTCAGCACTGATAACCGATTTTCCAAAATCACCGGTGATTCTCCCTTCAAAATCAATTTTTCCTTCAATTATTTTACCATTGAAGGTTAAGCCTAATGACTGTAACTCATTCAACACACCTTTACAGACCAAATCCAGATTATCTTGTGTAACAGTACCGGCTAACTGAACTTCTCCTTCAGAATTTTTTAATTGAAATTGTCGGATCTGTAACTGATTCAACGAACCTTCCAAATCCAGATAGGCTTTTTGAATTACAATATTATTAATTGCAGGTTGATCAATATTCAGTGTTAAACTATAATTGGCATTCGAGACCGGACCGTTAACCGCCATCTTTAATTCACCAATACCATCTAATTTAACACCAAGCTTTACTGGTAATAACTTTAAAAAATCATCAATATTGGTATTATCGCTTGAAACAACCAGATTGAGGGGGAAGTCATCCTGTAATACTACACTTCCCTGAACCGCAAAATCTCCGACCGTACTGTCAACATCCAAAGCATCGATCTTAATTTCATTTTGGGCATAAATTAATTCACCGGTAATATTCCCAATCAGTTTATCCTGCCAGGTAATATTCTGAAATTCACCTTTAAAGACAGCGGTTAAATCATTAACCGGACCGGTTACAACCATACTGCCCCGGAAGATACCCTCCAGATCATTGGTTTCCTTTATTAAGGTAGCTAAATTTAATCCCTCAACACTGATGTTAGCATCAATCTTGTTTTGTTCCCATGCCAGATTCCCATAAACTTTTCCATTATGGGCGTCTGCGCCGCGAACCGACTCAATACACAACCTGCCATTCAGATAATTGAAGGTACCCTCAACCGTATTTAAGACAACATCCTGATAATGTATTTCTTTACTTTTAAATCCACCAATGATAAGCCCTAAATCAAATTTCGTCCCTCTTTTCCAATTACCTTTTGATATTAATGAAACAGAAGCATCGCCGTCCAGCACCGCCATTTCAGGATTAATATCAATTCTTGAAAGATTGACTTCTGTTAATCCGCCGACAATCTCCCATCCTAATTCCTGCTCCCTGACACGAACGCTCCCTTGTACTGCTAAATCACCATCCCAAACATTAGCTGTCAAAGATTTTAGTATTATAATTCTTTCGTTGATATTCCAAGCCATCTCGAGAGCAATATTCTCCAAAGAGTAATTTTGGTAACTTAACCGGTCCAAATTTACTTTTGTTGCTACTGATAAACTATCCAGACCACCGGTTATTGACCCGGTCCAATTCAATGGACTATTGATCCCTAACTCAAGAGTATTTGGATACCCGGACAACCATTGGGCAACATCAACATTAATGCCATCAAACACAAGTTCAAACTGTGGCCGGTAAAGATTTTTGATCCTTCCGTTTAGACTAATTAATGAACCGGACCAATTCCCTTCAAGTTTTTTAATCAATAGATCGTTACCTACAATTTGGAGATTCGCAGCTATCCGGTCAATCCCTCCGAAAGGATCAATAACTACGGTCCCTTCATTCAGCAACACTTCACCATTGATCTCCGGTTCGCTGATCAATCCTTTTAAATTAAGTTTTAATGCTGCTGTTCCACTGAATTGATATTTTGAGAGTGCCGGAAAGAATTCACTTAATTCCTCAATATTTAAACTTTCCGAACTCAACTGAATCCCAACAGTAGAATTTAACGGATTGAGACTTCCTTTTAATTTAAATTGATTTTCTTTATAACTAAACAATGCTTTCTTAATTAGCAAATTTGAATCAGAAAAAGCAGTTTGTAATTCTTTAATATAAATCCCTTTAACTGCAGCAAAACTAACATCTGCCTTCTCTAAAATCAGGTCTCCTTTAGTAATCTTAAACTTTCCTTCGTTCCAAATAAAATTTAATCCGCCACTTACCTGGCCGTTGCTAATCTGAACCAATTGATTCTGGGGAATGAAGCTTTTAACTGTTGATACCGGGGCCGCAACAACCTTAATATTCCCCATCCCAAACCGCTGATTGATTTGAGCTTTTCCCTGACTGCTCCATCCAAAATTACTATCTTCATATTTCCCGTCAAAACTCCAACTTATTTGTGGATAGCGCTTCAGATTCAAAAAACCGGTTACACTCTGCAACCGGTGAATCCCAAATCGAC
The DNA here is from genome assembly GCA_029553165.1 of Bacillota bacterium. Classification (GTDB taxonomy): domain Bacteria; phylum Bacillota; class UBA4882; order UBA8346; family UBA8346; genus JAKPCT01. The sequence continues at coordinate 10,636 of JAKPCT010000211.1, read as the reverse complement.
TGTCGGTGATCTCCAAATCACCATTAATTACTTTAATTGTCATATTGAATTCTGAAGCCCGCTTGTTTCCCGATGATTTTGGAATTATTTTGTCAAAATTCCAACTACCATCCTGGTAACGTTCAATTTTTAATTTGGGATTCAAAAGTTCAACTCTACTAACAACTTTCTCGGGAGTATTATATGCTGTTAATAGTGCTACTGGATTTAAAGATAATCTGATTCGATCAACTTCAACCGGTACTTCGGTCTTTTGGGAATTCAAGGTTATGTTGGTTAGCATAACGTTACTCCAACCACTCCATTTGATTTTCCCAATTTTAAAACCAAAATTCTGCTCAACCTGTTGTTCAATCATTTCCATAACAGCAGAATTATTCAAAATGACAGCAGGAAAAATAACTATCACTCCCAAAAGAAGGATAGTTATGAAGAGTAATATTAAAATTCCCTTTCTTAGCTGCTTCATCAATCTGTATCCACCGCAAAAATAACAATTTATTTAACTACTTCTAATACAATATGTACCTCACCAGTTAAATGATATTGAGTCGGTACTTTGATAATGACCGGAGAAAGCTCCTGCTCTTCTTTTTCCTCAGTAGTCGGTTGATATTCCAAGACCAACTCGTTATTCTTTGGAGTATCGAGATATTCTTTAATTAATTCACTGAATGAATTAATCTTCTTCCGAATTACATGCTTCTTCTCTTCGCTATCTTTTTCTTCACCCTGACTACTACCATAAAAAGTTAATAGCATCTTACCTGGCGCTAAATTCTCCGGAATCGTTACCTTAAAGGATGTTTTAAAATCCGACTCACGATGAGTTCGTGTAGTTACACTTACAACAGCAGTCTCACCAGGCTTAAGCTTTGTTTTTTCTGAGGTCACCTCAATAAGCCGTGCTGTTTTCTGCAAAGAATCAATTTCAATATCAATCCTGAGCTTTTTAATTTTCACTTCATTAAATTCATTGGTGGTAATCAACTCCAAATAGCGATCTATATCCTTCACACAAGCAGTCGCAATATCTGTTGCTGAAAAAAAGTTTTCCCTGGTAATACTGGCATCTTCATTATCAGTCTCTACTTCAAAATAGACCCTGGCGGTACCGGCACCTTTCCTGGCAATCGCTTTGTCAATCGCATTAATGGTCCCTGCGACAATAAATTTACGATATAAATCTTCCAGGCTGACAACCTGAAAATTACTGGTATAGTCCAGCTCCCGATCACAATCTCTGATCTTAACAGCAACATCAATCATTTCCGGAAGTTCTCTTAAAATCCCCAGTATTCCCGCCGGTCGATCCTGATAAACTCTTCCCATAGGTTGTAACGGAACTCCGACCTTGTAAGACATCACTCTGCTGTTGACAACATGTAAAACTTGGGCTTCCGAAACCAGAAAATCTACGGCACCGCGATTGATAAACGGATGACCGAAGGCTAAAAAATGATCATTATCTACCCAAGTGACTGTACCGGTTGCCGCCACTTGAAAATCACCGGAAACCATTGCAACTGCTATGGCACTTCCTGGTTTAAGCTTTCCGGGTTTAAGATTACTTAAATTATCTTCTTCAGGATTATTGTTATTATTTCCGGATATTGCAAACACTTCAATACCATTGGTATTGAGTGTTTGTTTTAACAACTCATAACTACGCTGACTCATTCCGGTTACAATTACTGGAGTGGCTACCGGGACAGGAGTCATCTTCGAAATATAATTTGAACGCAACTTAATCTCACTCAAACCTGCTGTTTCAATATTGCTTTTTTGTTTTGCAGCTTGCCGGTAAATATCTAACATTGTATCAATTGGTGTAATCAACGCCAATAGAGGATCGGCATTGGGAAAACCATAACTGATTGCACCGATCAGTTTATTATTTATGTATACCGGACTGCCGCTCATTCCTGCTGCCAAACCACCGTTTTCAATCAACTTCTTGCCGGATAATTTGACAATTATCATCTTGTCCCAATTTGATGATTTAATAACTTCAATTACTTTGACATTAAACCGCTCTACTTTTGTCCCACTAAATACGGTAAGCCCATAACCTTTCATCCCTGGTTTAACCAGATCAACCGGCATAATATCATTTTTACCTAAAGAAGCAGGAGCAAAAACGATGGTTAGAAGCAAACAGGCTATAAACCAAATTAGTAATCTATTCCTTATTCTTAATGTTGTCACAACTTTCACCTCAAAAATCAGTAATAAACTATTGTCTTTAACAAATAATATTTCCTGCTAAAATTGATTGTTTCTTATTGGTAACCCAATTTATTTCGCAATTAAACCATTCCATACCAAATCCATTACCGATAAAACAATCTGGTCCGGAGAATAATTTGGCTCAACTTCAATTGTTTCCAATGTGCCTTCGATGATCTTTCCCAGAAAAATACCGGCAATTAAAGGATTCACTCTGCGAAATTGTCCCTGACGAATCCCATCTTGCAAGATTTGATAAATAACCGCTTTGAATTCACCCTGAACTTCGGCAACTTTCTCACGAAATTCAAGATTATCAGTCAGAACATCCATGGTCAGTATTTTATAGTAATTGGACTGATTTTTGGCAAATCTGATATAACTCAAGATAAAACGGCTTAACTTTTCACGTAAATCATTGGTAAGATCGATATTGTCAAACACTTCTTTCTTTCTGGCACTCGCAGCATTATTTAACAATTCTAAAAATAACTCTTCCTTGCTTTTTATTAAACGGTAAATTGCAGTCTTCTTCAAATCAGTTCGACTGGCAATCTCCTCAATCGTAGTCCGGTAATAACCTTTTGCGGCAAAAAGCTCCAAAGCTGTCTCCATGATCAATACTTTTTCATACATTGTTCTCTCTCCATTTCGAAGTTAATCAGGCTGATTTTAGTATTGATAAACTTAACCTTTATCTTATCATATTTTTCCAGCCAGAACAAATAATAAACTTGTGTTTTTTTATATTTTACATTTGATTTTTATCAAAATTATATCCCTTTTCACTACAAAATTTAAGATGGTATAATTATAATCGACTTTTTCCGGATAGTTAACAATAAATATTTCTAATAATTAAAGAAGGATTCAATCAAAAAAACCCGAAATATTCTTTGGTAAAATTATCCTCGGCAGGTCAGGTGGAGAGCTATGATAACTCGTAAAAAACAACTACTATTATTGGGATTAATTCTACTATTGATAATTAATATTTTTGCAACTACTAGCTTTGGTCGCAATAACAATTTGATCAGTCTTGATTTTAAAGATACTGACATTCGGGATATCTTTCGGGCGCTTGCCAGTCAAGCCGGAGTCAATATTTATTTAGAACACGAAGTAACCGGTAATGTGACGATCAGTCTTTCAAATGTAACCTTTACCGAAGCATTAAAAATCATCACTGAAAAAAATAATTTGACCTATACTTTCACTGACAATGTTTATTATATTAAGCCAATTGATGATTCATTTCTAAACGTTGAATTTGCTGAAGGTTTATTACAGGTTGAGGCACGAAAAATCGGTTTAAATACCCTTTTTGAGACCATCTCTCAAAAAAGCGGAGTCAGTATCGTCCCTGCGCCGGAGCTTCAACAAGAAAGAATCAGCATCTTTATCAAACAAACCAATTTAACTGATGCAATCGAAACAATTTTAACCCAAGCCAACTGTATCAGTGAACAGATTGGTACGGTGATGTTTATTCGAAAAAAAGCTTCGCAACAGTTTTCTTTCACCGTAAACTATCAGAACAACTTGCTGACAATTGATGCCCATAACATTCCAATCACTGCTCTTTGCCGGACCATTACGGAAAAAACCGGTGTATCTATCGTCTCTGACCAAAATGTCAATCAAAATGTGACCATTTTTCTCCAAAATCTATCTCTTCCTGACAGTTTATCTGTTCTATGCGAGACTAACAACCTCCTTTTATTTAAAGAAGGGGATGCCTGGAGAATCTCCAAAAAAACCGGAGCCTATCGAATTAAAGTAAAAGATAATCTCCTGTCAATAGATGTTGAAGGCATTGATGTTAATACGGTCATGAAAGAAATTGCCCGTCAATCGGGATTGAATATTATCCTGGACCGGGAAGTACGGGGCATGGTTTCGGCCCATTTTCAGGATCTGCCATTATTTGAAGGATTGATGGTCCTCTTAGAGAACCATGGTTGGGTAATCGACAAACAAACCAATCACTACTATGTCCGTCCCAACTCAAATCAGGTGAAGAATATTCGAATTCAATACGACCCTTCAACTTCGCTGTTTGATTTGGATATCCAGAGCGCTCCGTTAACTGTTGTCTTGAATGAAATGGCACGCCGCGCCGGAATCAACATTGTAATCCTTGCTCAGGTAAACTGGACCGTCAATAATGTCCGGCTACAGAAGATCAGTTTTACGCAGGCAATGGATTTTCTCTTCAAAGGAACGATCTTCACCTATAAATTGGTAGATAACACCTATCTCATCGGCGATGGAATGCTGGTTAAACCGGAAAACCGTGATTTTTCCGAAGTCAAAATATATACTTTGAAATATGTCAAAGCCGATCAATTCTTAAATACTTTACCGCCGGTATTTCCCAGACAAAGCTTTATGCCTTTGCCGGAGAAAAATGCATTAATCGTCTCCGGTCCGCCCACAATCCATAATTTATTTGCAGAGTATTTAGAGCAAATCGATGTCGCAACAATCGAAGATCGTACTGAAGTCATTAAAATCAAATATCTTAAAGCTGATGATGTAATGAAACTAATTCCTTCATCGATTCCCAAAAACGATCTGGTCGTCGTTAAAGAAGCCAATGCCATCGTTGTTACCGGACCCCAGAATTTGATCAGTCAGGTAAAATCGTTCATTGAGAAGATCGACCAAATCAATCCGATGATTGTTTTCGATATCTTAGTGGTCCAAATAACTGATTCCGACAGTATAACCTGGGAAGCGCCGACCGGTACGCTCAACAAAGACGGAAAAGAATTAATCCTTGATGCTGCTGCCGGTCTGATTAACTTCTCCGAAGGCGTTCCTGCTAAAAGTACGAAAGTCGCCACCCTTACCGCGTTAATCAATAATGGCCGCGCTAAAGTGCTGGCTAACCCAACGATCACGACTTTAAATGGCTACCCTGCTAATTTTAATGTCTCGACCAAATGGAGTTTTACCGTACCCACCGAAACCAAAACCGTTGACAAAGAAACCGAAACGGTCAACCAAACTGTTAAAACCTATGATTCAGGATTATATATTACTATTACTCCTTGGGTTTCTGCCAACAATCAAATCACCATGGAGATCAAACCCAAAATCAGTGAATTTGGCGAAGCCCCAAAAGGTTCAAATTTACCCAGTACCAGTGAACGTTCTACCGAAACAACAATCAGGGTTAATGACGGACAAACCATTATTATCAGCGGACTTCGTAATAACCGCCAACAAAAGACAGTTTCCAAAATACCAATTTTAGGCCATATTCCGCTCCTCGGACACCTGTTTAAAAATACTACTGTCAGAGAAACACAGGATGAATTTATAATCGTAATTACTCCGAAACTGGTCTTTGAACAACCTGCTACCTTAGCAGAGGATCCCACTTTAGAAAAATATAGTCCTGTGATCCATAAAGAGCTGGTTCCGGAAACTGACAAAAAGCGTAAAAAACGCTAGACTACTTTGAATATTCTGTGGTGCATATTTTCCAAAACAGATTGGTTCCGGTATGTATCAGGACAGCTGCAATGACATTACCAGTAAGTTGATAGACTAAACCATATGCTAATCCGGCAACAGTAGCTATAATAACCATCTTCCAACCGGCATACTTAAGATGAGCCAGACCAAAAATGACGGAACTTAGTACCAGTCCAACTACCGGAGGGATTGAGAAAGAATCTGATAAGCCGATGAGCAATCCCCGGAACAGAAACTCCTGAAACAAAGCTACCCAGACCAACATATAGGTAACTATGATTATCATATCCTTAATTTCCGCTTGAGGACGGATTAACCTGAAAAACTTCAGTTTCCAATTGATTACTGCCTCAACTGTAATTAGAATGACTGTCCCCGAAAGGACAAATAACAATTCTTTTCCATCCGGAATTGCAAAATTAATAGGGAGTTTCCGTATCATTAAATAATACCAGAACATTCCCAAAATAATTAAGCGATAATACACCTCAAATTCAAAATTGTTATCTTTTAAAAGATAAAGAGCTTTGAACCGCCAGATCATCCAGCTAATGATCGAACATACAATCAGTAAATCAAACCAAAGATAATTACCTTCACCCTTAGCCGGAAACGTTATCGGCCAAAGCAGCGTGATAATATAACTGCAAACAATTGGCGCGACTATATTCTTGCTGTATTTATAACAATGTTGCGGTAATAAACAAAGTATCACCACTGTTAAAAGAGTCCCAATAATTATAAACATCTCTAACTGAAATTCCTTTCTGATTTGGGCAGACTTCAGCTCTATTTAAGCTCATTTAGAGAATAAAAATGACTTATCAATTGCTTAATGACAAGCCACTTTAGAAAATAACTCATATTTATCTTATCCTTGAAAAGACAAACAGTTACTCAACAACAAATTTACGGCTATCTATTTAACATACTCGACTTTACCCTCACCGCTGCTGTTCTTTACTTTAATGTAATTACTTCCAATTGCTACTATCTGTTCTCCCGCTACCTGATCACCCGGTTTAACGATCCAGGTGGTATTAGTCGGATCACCATTTAGTCCAACAATCGCTCTGCTGTTTTTTCCACTAATGATTCCTAAAATTTTCAACTGCGATTGAAACGGAATAACAGTAACCAGCTCCGGTTCTTTTTCAAAAAAGAGTTCACCATTGAGCAATCTCTGGTAGCGACTAAGGCTAAATTTGGTTTCCGGTTTGTCATAAGAAAAATGATTTAATGGTGCCGGTTCAGGAGTTTCAGGCACGAAGCTTCGAGCATCAAACCACTTACTGACAGCAAAAAACAAACCAATAATGATGGTTAAATAAGTTACTGACCAAACAAATGCAGCTCTTTTCATCACTAATTGTCCTCTATAACAATAAAGTTGAAATTATCAATTGATACTGAATCGTTTTAGTTACCGGGTTAGCATGCATCCGCAGCCGCTTAACGTTCAATCCTAATCGGGCATTAGCAATTTGATGGAGGAAACTGAATAGAGACTTCGAGTCAGTCTCACCCTCCAACGAAACCGCAATTACTCCTTCTGACAGTTGCAACAAACTCTTCTGCGATACGCTTAGCCCTTTCTTAACAGCCAGCGCTTCGATCTCTTCCAACAAAACCAGCCCAGCCTCATCGGTCGTTAAAGTCAAGAACTTTGCTTTTAGACTCTTTAACCGTTCACTGACCGCTCGACTCCGCGCTTTGATGTTCAGCTCCGAACGCAATATCCGGCGCGTTTCCTCAAGTTCAGTCCGATCAATCTCCTGGTTAAGATTTAATCGCTTGTACACAAAGTTAAAGATAAACATCACTAAAATTGCAACGATTACAAAACCCCATAAACCCTTCTCGCGTTGGGTCAATTTCATTTTAACGACTCCTTTGTTAGCTGAATCATTCCTTCAAGTTGAAATTGTTCCTTCCCATCTTCTTCATTAGTAATTGCCCCTTTTAACTTTAACCCTTGTAACTCGGGAACTTGCTGTAATTTACTGAGCAATAATGAGACTGATGGAGTAATCCCCGTAATATTCTTAACTGAACCGTCTTCAATCGTAATATCGGTGATCAGGGTCCCCACTGGCAGATTATCATGAAATATTTTTAAAAATTCAATCTCCCTGCCCCGTAACTCCAAAAAAGCTTCTAACTTTTGGATCGCAACCAGCTCTTCTCTGGTTTTTGCTTCAATCTTTTGCAAACTGGAAGTAAGCTGACTTTTTGCTTTGATCCACTTTCGATATTTGTCATTTTTAATGTTTTTCGAATCGATCCATAGGAATAATCCCAGCAATATCAAAATTCCAACAACAAAACCTTTAACCCCATTATTAAGATACTGTCGGTAATCTTCCTGCTTTTGCTGGTCTTTAGTGAGAATACACCAATTTTTATCATCATCCCAGCCAAGAGCGTTAAGGGCGATTCCAATTGACGGCGCTATTTTCGAAGTATCATTGCCGGTCTGAATCCCTTGTAACTTGGTTTTTTCGGGACGATAACCATTTAATGCTAATTCTGCGTCCAACCTCTGAATCAATTCTTCCTGCAAATGATCAATCCCGAACAACCAGATCTGTTTTGGAAAGTCAAACTGAAAATTTTGGCGACAAGCAGCTAGCGACAATCTTAACTCCGCAATAATATCAGCAGCTGTATAATTTGCTCCCATTTCAACCTGGCGGTAAAATAACAGTTCATCATCATTAAGGAGCCCAAATTCAATTGTAGTATGATTAAGATCAATAAAAGCACTCAGTTTATCCTCAGCAAAAAAATGGTGATGGTAATTGATAAAATTAAACAGCCCGCGGATTTTAAAACCGAGCCAAACAATCCTAAGACTCGCTTTAGTAAATAACTCTCTGATGGTCTGTAAATTACTGTCTTGAACTAATGCTACTTTAACTAAATAGAATTCTCCCTGCTTTTGCCTGTTAATCACCTGATAATGGGTTTTTTCAAGTTCGCTTTCCAACTCTAATCTTAAAGCTTGCTGCAACTGCTCTTCCGGCAAAATCGGGAACTGCAGAGTTTGATAACTGATAATGCTTTCCGGAATTGCTACAATCACCTGATTATTACTGAAATGTTTCTCCCGCCAAATTTGTTGTAATAAGTCAGGAGTCAAGCCCGACTCAGGCATTGGGTGAACAGTATAGCGTAAAATTTCGGCTTGATTAGAATTGCCTTTTAATTCAACAATAATTAAATTTGTAGAATTCCATTGCAGCGTAATCACAGTCTTACTCATCATTTTGGTCACCAATCTTTGTATATTGAGGCATTTCAGGAACGTCATTGTTCATCAAAAAAACATACGAGAGCGGTGTTACACTCCATCTTTTCTTTTGATTGCTATTTAAAACGCGTTCCTGAACTGTATCCAGATAAAATTTTTTGGTTCCTTTAACCAGCCAAATCCGGTAGCGAATTATCGTGGAGACGGTTGTAAAGTAATCCCCAACCTGTTTCTGCTTATCCTTTGTTGGGATTACCCCAGCAATCTCTTCAGTACTGGTAAACGGTTGTTCATTGCGATACCTGATAATCTCTTGAGCAGATTGCGAATCATAACCCGAATTATTTAAAACTACCTGCAGCGCTGTCTTTGAGACCAAGTTAACATTACAACTGCCGTCAAATCTCAACAACGGTTCCAACTGTTCACAAGTCTGTAAAGTAACTGAACTTAATTTTAAAAAATCATCAATTGTATTGAAGCGCGCATTACGGCGATAGGCCCGAAATTCATCAACAACCCGTTCAACCCAGTTACTTTGAAAGCCTGCTGCCAATAATAAATTACCAAACGCTTCACCGTCCATAGCATTAGGATTGTACCTGCCAAACACCGTCGTATGAGGAGTAATCGCTTCATAGATCGCAGTTCCGTTTTTGAGCGCCAATATCTCTCGTGGCGATGCCAGAAAAGTATTTTTCGGCTTATAAGCCGGCTGTTTGGCATTATAGTACTCCGATTCTGCTCCTTCACCGCGAAGATCGTCGTCACGATCAATCCAGTCTAACAGCGGATCGATCTGGGTTTGGTCAAGTCCGGCCAATCGCAGATCATCTCCAGTTAAGAGATTAAGATTGGGTTTACTCCCTTCATCTTCAATCAGAATACTGATTTGAAATCCGGAACGTTCAAAATTTTGATAACCATTACAAAACCAAGGATCATCAATTGAATCATGCTCAGTATCATCCTCAGTTAACAATACCAGTTTTTCAGCCAGAACTTCTTCAGCCAATTGCCGGGCTTGCATACTCCGTTCCATATTAACTACCGCTGCCCACTCCAATTCGGAGCGATAAAATATAAAAGCAGTTATTATTCCGATAATTGCAAACAACCATGTAATAATAATTAAAGTTGATCCCCGATTGTCAATAAATACCCGACCAATCATAACTGCTCCCTGGTATGTTTATTATGGATGGCAAAACTGAGCGTTCCCAGGTTACCCTGTTCAGTGACCACCGTTAATCTGATTAAAGAAGGAAGTTTGCTCTTCAATGCCGGATTCCACTCGGTTCTCCAGTTACCAGTCTCCGCATCATAATACTCAAACCTCCAGTTTACAACCTTAGTTAACAATTTTTGTTCTTCAAGTTCTGAACCCCAATAGCCAACTGCACGCAAAAGGCTCTTGTTGCCCAAATCATAACGGTATTTAACCTGTTTTAGGCCTTGGGCGGTCTCAATCCAGCCTGTTAACTGATACTCATCTCCTGCCAGCGAGTTTTCAGGCAGAAAATTACCGGAAAAAAGGGAACTCAAGTCGGAGTTCACGGTCTGATAAACAAACTTCAACAGGTGTTGCCGCTGATAGGAGCGGTCATTACGCTCCCAAAACCCGATATGACTGTATAAAAGTTGAGCGGTTATTCCTAAAATAATTGC
>JAKPCT010000207.1 GCA_029553165.1 Bacillota bacterium | reverse complement strand
GAAAAAATAACCCCTTTGAGGGGTAGTTTGTAAAACAAATGCGGTTGGTAGGCTTTTATTCAAAAAGTCTTGAGACTTGGCTAGTAGCACGCCCTTATAGGGCATGTGCAAACCACCCGTTTTACGGGTGGTCATGATTATTTGCAGGAAGAAGGGATTGGTTAGCGAATTATTTTTTAGAGGTGAGGACGATTATTCATAAGATTCTGGTTGACAGGGCTTTAAATACTGATGAAATTCGGGTTGAGATGCAAAATATTGGGGTTGATCCGCGGGGCATTAAGATAATGGAGGATAAATTCCGTCATTATATTGTAAAATTATTTAATTTAACATTTCAGCAAGCGGCAATCATTAAGCAAGAGATGTTAGCCAGAGGTGCTGAAGCGGCTGTTTCCTGGCGGGTCTGCAGTTGGCAGCAGAGTGAATCTGAGGGTGAATATGAAGCTTTGTTATCAGGGACGATGCGTCAATTTCAGCAACTGGTGATTAAATTAAAACAACAACCGTTAGGATTACCGGAGATTGCGGCGAAGATTGAAGCTGCTTTAGAGAATTATTCCAAGAAAAATATCAGTCCTATCGTAATTAATAATCAAACGATCGATCTCAATGCCCGGACTTATATTATGGGAATCGTCAATGTTACTCCGGATTCCTTCTCCAAGGATGGATTGTATAACCAAGCTAATTATATTGATAAAGCGATTGAACAAGCCAATCAGATGGTTGCCGATGGGGCTGATTTCATCGATCTTGGCGCTGAATCGTCGCGACCGGGCTCTCAGAAAATCAGTGAAGAGGAGGAAGCAAAACGCTTACTTCCGGTCTTGAAAGAGATGGTGAAGGCAGTCAAGATTCCGATTTCAGTGGATACTTATAAACCGGTTATTGCTGAAAAAGCTCTCAATCTCGGAGCGGCAATTATTAATGATATTTGGGGTTTAAAATCTCCCGAAGATCCGGAGCGCCGCATGGCGCAAATTGTGGGGGAAGCCAAAGTTCCAATAATAATTATGCATAATAATACTCAACCAGAATATAAGTATTTGATAAAAGAAATAGTTGAATCACTTAATGATTCAATAAATATTGCCACTAAATATGGTATTGATTCTGACCAAATAATTATTGATCCAGGAATTGGATTTGGGAAGAAATATCAAGATAATTTGCGGGTTTTACAACATCTTGACCAATTGAAAGTGCTGGGACGACCGATCCTGTTAGGGACTTCACGTAAATCTGTGATTGGATTAACTTTAGACTTGCCGGTTGAAGAGAGATTGGAGGGAACAATCGCGACTGCAGTTTGGGGAATAGCTAAAGGAGTGAACATTATCAGAGTTCATGATGTTCGGCCGGTAGCGCGGGCAGTCAAGATGTGCGATGCAATTATTCAAGAACAATAAAAATACAATTTATATCGGATTAGGCAGTAACATTGGTGATTGTCTCCAAAATCTGAAGACAGCTGTTAGTTTGGTGAAAAAGTACTTTGAAACTGATGTAGTAATGTCTTCAGTCTATCGCAGTGAACCGGTAGAGCTTACTGAGCAGCCCTGGTTCTTAAATCAAGTGGTAATGATCAATCCCAAACAGATGCTGCTACCAAGTCAAGTATTGGCAATTTTAAAAGAGATTGAGGCGGAGATGGGGAGGGAGCCTTCGGTACGTTATGGTCCCCGACTGATCGATCTGGACCTGTTGTTTTATCAGGATTGGGTTATGGAATCCTCGTTTTTAACAATTCCACATCCCAAGATTGTCGAACGTTCTTTTGTGCTGTACCCGTTACTTGAGTTGGCACCGGATTTTAAACATCCCAAGTTTAAGAAAACAGTAACCGAGATTCTAAAAGAGGTTGCTGATAAATTAAGTTTTTGTGAGAAGATCTGACTAGAAGCGACAATACTAGGCTACTATCCAACTGCTAAAAGTTGACAGTGTTTTTGGCAATCAGCTATAATGAATTGTAATAAATAATTTACAAAGTTGTAACAGTAGTTTTACCGGATAGGGGGGCTCTTTGTGAAATCACTGGATGAGTTGGCGCAGATCAGAGAAGAGTATCAAGCGCAGGTTGATTTGCGTGATAGCAATAACAATAATATAAAAGTAATAATTAGCATGGATGATTGTGGGATTGCTGCAGGGGCCAGGAATGTACTGAAAGTAATCATGAGTGAAATTGAGCAAAAGAATCTGAAAAATATCACTGTTTATCAGACCGAATGTCTTGGATTATGCAAGCAGGAGCCGGTTGTCCGGGTTGATTGTCCGGGGCAGAGCAGTGTTACTTATGGTAATGTTAATCCTGAAAATGTTTTACAAATTATTAATGAGCATTTGCTGAACGGTAACGTTGTAAATGACTTAGTAATAACTGATGATAATTAGTAAAACAAATCTTACAAACATTTAAGGATCTATAATAAATGTTTGATAGAGCAAGAAAGGATGATTTGATTGGAGACAGTTAAAGTGACCATTGATGGTAAACAGGTTACTGTACCTGCAGGGACCATTATTCTGGAAGCTGCTCGTAATGCCGGGGTTGAGATTCCGACGCTTTGTTATCATCCTGATTTAAATACCAAAGCAATGTGTCGCATTTGTGTCGTCGAGGTTGAAGGTGCCAGAACATTACAGACTGCTTGTTCACAACCGGTAGTCGACGGAATGGTTATCAAGACCAACTCCCCTTTAGTCAGAGAATCCCGAAAGACAAATATGGAATTATTAATCTCAAATCATCCTCAAGATTGCTTAAATTGTATTCGCAATCAAAACTGTGAACTGCAATCACTCTCCGATAAATTAGGTATTCGCTCCCAACGTTTTGAACAGACAGAAAAGTTTGAATATCAAAAAGATCTTTCTACTCCTTCATTAGTCCGTGATCCGTCGAAATGTATCCTGTGCCGGCGATGTGTGGCGGTTTGTCATCAGGTGCAAGGGGTCGGCGCGATTTACCCGGTTAATCGCGGTATCAATACCGTTGTTGCACCTGCCGGTAATGATGAGTTAAATAACGTTGCTTGCGTATTATGTGGACAATGTATCCAGGTTTGCCCGGTTGGGGCGATCTATGAAGTTGATGATACGGATAAAGTATGGGCTGCTTTGTCCAATCCGGACCTGCACGTTGTTGTGCAGACTGCTCCAGCGATCCGGGTTGCGATCGGTGAGGAACTGGGGCTTGCGCCCGGAAGCCGGGTTACCGGAAAGATGGTTGCGGCATTACGCCGAATGGGATTTGCTAAGGTTTTTGATACTGATTTTACTGCTGACCTGACAATTATTGAAGAAGGTCATGAGTTGTTAGAGCGGCTTAATCATGGTGGTAAACTGCCAATGATTACGTCTTGCAGCCCCGGATGGATCAAGTATATTGAACATTTTTATCCTGAGTTACTGGAACATCTCTCTACCTGTAAATCTCCGCAACAGATGTTTGGAGCGTTAGCGAAAACTTATTATGCCGAGAAAGCCGGAATTCCCCCCGAAAAGATCTACATGGTTTCGATAATGCCCTGTACAGCGAAGAAATATGAGGCCGGGCGCTTTGAGATGCAGGATAGCGGCTATCAGGATGTTGATGTAGTTTTAACAACCCGGGAATTAGGCCGGATGATCCGCGAAGCAGGTATCGACTTTAATAGCTTGGAAGACGAAGAATTCGATCATCCGCTGGGGATCTCGACTGGTGCCGGAGCTATCTTTGGATCAACAGGTGGTGTAATGGAAGCGGCGCTGCGGACGGTTTATGAAGTTGTTACCAATAAAGAACTGCAACAGATTGAATTGAAAGCAGTTCGTGGACTGGATGGAGTTAAAGAAGCAACGGTTGAATTGGATGGGACTAAAGTTAAAGTAGCTGTTGCCCATGGCTTGAAAAATGCCAAAACCTTAATGGAGAAGATTAAAGCTGGAACGGCTGATTATCACTTCATCGAGGTGATGTGTTGTCCGGGCGGGTGTATTGGTGGCGGTGGCCAACCATTCCCAACCAATGACACAACACGAAAAGCGCGGATGCAGGCGATTTATGAAGAAGATCAAAATATGCCACTGCGGAAGTCTCATGAAAATCCCGCAGTAAAGCGATTGTATGAAGAGTTTTTAGAAAAGCCGTTGGGAGAGAAGTCGCATCATCTGTTGCATACTCATTATACGGCACGGAAGAAGTACTAATTTAGGGATCTTTTAACTTTTAGAACTTTTATAATAGAGGCTGTTGCAAAGACTACTTTTAAGTAGCAAGCAACGCCTTTTTATTTTGGGTGTTTTTGCGGTTTTTTTACTATCTCTACATGTAATGTTCATGTCACATATTGTTACCAAATTTGATTAACCTCATATAGTTCGTTATCACCAACCGATACAGTCATTTCAACACTTACCCCAACAAAAACCAATAATTACCATCAGTCTCCTTGTATCGTGTATCCAATTCATTAACATTTTCTCAACATCTGTGTAATATTTATGTAAGTTTAGGCTGTTGACAATGTGATGTATATGTTATAAATTAGATTCATAGATTTAAAAACTGACATAAACATTACAAAGTGAGGTGCGGTTGAGATGAGAAAAATAGCAATTTATGGAAAAGGTGGTATTGGTAAATCAACTACCACTCAAAACACAGTTGCAGGTTTGGCGGAGATGGGTAAAAAGGTTATGGTTGTTGGTTGTGATCCTAAGGCGGATTCGACCCGTCTGTTATTGGGAGGGTTAGCTCAAAAATCGGTTTTAGATACCCTGCGCGACGAAGGTGAAGATGTCGATTTGAGCGATGTAATGCGAACCGGTTTTTGCAACACGCAATGTGTTGAATCCGGAGGTCCGGAACCTGGGGTCGGATGTGCCGGTCGCGGTATTATTACCTCGATTAACTTGCTTGAACAGTTAGGCGCTTATGAAGATGATAAGAATTTAGATTATGTTTTTTATGATGTTTTAGGTGACGTTGTTTGTGGTGGATTTGCGATGCCGATCCGTGAAGGTAAAGCCCAAGAGATTTACATTGTTGTATCAGGTGAAATGATGGCGATGTATGCTGCTAACAACATCTGTAAAGGTATTGTGAAATATGCCGAGGCCGGAGGAGTACGTTTGGGAGGGCTGATCTGTAATAGTCGCCGTTGTGATAACGAACAAGAGATGATCGAAGCGTTGGCTGATCGGTTGGGAACTCAAATGATTTATTTCGTTCCACGTGACAATATGGTTCAAAAAGCAGAAATCAATCGGAAGACGGTTATTGATTTTGATCCTACACATGCACAGGCTGATCATTACCGTAATTTGGCAAGGCGGATTGATGAAAATAAGAAGTTTGTAATTCCAAAACCGTTAACAATTGATGAGTTGGAAAAATTACTCATTGAATACGGTATTGCAAATTAGAATTCTTTAAATTCGGTGCTCGTAAAGCTTGAGACTGGATGATGATCTTAAAAAAGAGGAGGAAACAGTTATGTTGATGATTAGAGCAATTGTTCGTCCGGAAAAATCGGATGATGTGTTAGCAGCGTTGATGGATGCCGGTTTTCCCGCAGTTACTAAAATTGCCGTTTTTGGACGCGGCAAACAGCGTGGTTTAAAAGTCGGAGAGATTCACTACGATGAATTGCCAAAAGAATTATTAATCGTCGTTATTCAGGATAAAGATCGTGAATTTGTAATTAAAACAATAATGGACAGCGCCAGAACCGGTGAAAAAGGTTCGTATGGTGACGGCAAAATATTTATCACACCTGTTACTGAGGTTTATACCATTAGTTCCGGTGTTAAAGAGACCTGAAAGGGGGCGTCTTCTGGATGAAAGAGGTTATGGCAGTTATCAGGATGAACATGATGAACAAGACCAAAAAAGCATTGGCTGATGCCGGGATTTCCTCATTTACTGCCACTGGCAGGGTGATGGGGCGCGGCAAAGGCAATGTCGATTATAAGTTGTTGGAAGGCGCCAGAGATGGTTATGAAGAGGCGATCTCCCAACTCGGGAAGGGCCCGCGTTTGATCCCCAAACGGTTATTATGGATCGTTGTCCCGGATAATATGGTCCAGTTGACAGTTGATACCATTATTAAAGTGAATCAAACGGGTCAGCCTGGTGATGGTAAGGTATTTGTTATGCCGGTAATTGATGCTGTCCGGGTACGGACTGGTGAAACCGGAGAAATTGTTTTAGATGAGCTCTAACTTACCAAGATAGGAGGGAATTAATATGGCACTCGAAAAAGATCCGCAAGCAACTAAAGAAGAGTTGCTGAAGATATATCCGACCAAAGTCGCTCGTAAACGTTCGAAACAGATTGTGATTAATGACCCTGAAGTGGGGACTATGCCTGAAATCAACGCCAATGTTCGAACCATTCCAGGGATAATCACCCAAAGAGGTTGTACTTATGCTGGTTGTAAAGGGGTTGTGCTTGGTCCGACCCGTGACATTCTTAATATTACTCACGGACCAATTGGATGTGGTTTTTACAGTTGGTTAACCCGAAGAAATCAAACCAGGCCTCAGGGAGATGAGGACTACAATTTAATAACCTATTGTTTCTCAACTGACATGCAGGAAGATGATATTGTTTTTGGTGGTGAAAAAAAGCTACGGCAGGCGATTCAGGAGGCTTATGAGATTTTCAAACCCAAAGCTATCGGGATCTTCGCCACCTGTCCGGTTGGATTGATTGGTGATGATGTTCATGCCGTTGCCCGCGAGATGAAAGAGAAATTAGGCATCAATATATTTGGATTTAGTTGTGAAGGCTACAAAGGCGTCAGTCAATCGGCGGGACACCATATCGCCAATAACCAATTATTTAAACATGTTATTGGTTTGGATGATGAGGTTAAGGGCACCAGTAAATACCGGATTAACATCTTAGGTGAATACAACATTGGCGGTGACGCATTTGTAATTGAAGATTTATTAGAGAAATGCGGAATTGATTTAATAGCGACTTTCAGTGGTAACTCATCCTATGATTACTTCGCCAATGCGCATACTGCCGACTTGAATGCAGTAATGTGCCACCGTTCAATTAACTATGTGGCCGAAATGATGGAGACCAAATACGGAATCCCATGGATCAAAGTTAATTTTATCGGAGCCGAATCCACTGCGAAGTCACTCCGTAAAATTGCGCAATACTTTGGTGATCCGGAGTTGATCGAACGGGTTGAAAAAGTTATTGCCGAAGAGATGCTTGAAGTTGATAAAGTTAAGAATGAGGTCAGAAAGCAGTGTGAAGGAAAAACCGCAATGTTATTTGTCGGTGGTTCCCGGGCACATCATTATCAAGAGCTCTTTGATGAGATGGGGATGAAAACAATAGCCGCCGGTTATGAGTTTGCCCATCGTGATGATTATGAAGGCCGCCGTGTATTGCCAAATATTAAAATTGATGCTGACAGTCGCAATATTGAAGAGCTTCATGTTGAACCCGATCCGGAGAAATATCGTCCGCGTAAGAGTGAGGCTGAAGTTGAAGCGCTCAAAGCACAGGGTTTTGGGTTTAAAGACTATGAAGGTATGATGGCGGATATGCAAAAAGGCACATTGGTAATTGATGATATCAGTCATTATGAGATGGAGAAGTTAATTGAATTTTATAAACCTGCGGTCTTCTGTGCCGGGATTAAAGAGAAGTATTGTATTCAGAAGATGGGAGTTCCTTGTAAGCAATTGCACAGTTACGATTACAGCGGACCTTATGCCGGTTTTAAAGGAGCAATTAATTTCTATAATGATATTAATCGCATAGTTAATACGAAGATTTGGAATTATCTCAAAGCTCCATGGGAGAAAGAACCGGAAATTACCGCAACTTTCGTTAAATAAACAATTGTAATTTTACTAAAAGGAGGTTGAACAAGATGTTATTAAGACATACGACTGCGGAGATCAAGGAACGCGAGGCGTTAACGGTTAATCCGGCAAAGACCTGTCAGCCGATCGGTGCCATGTATGCCGCTTTAGGAATTCATAATTGCTTGCCTCATAGTCATGGTTCCCAAGGATGTTGTTCGTATCATCGGAGTACTTTGACGCGGCATTATAAAGAACCGGTTATGGCTTCAACCAGTTCATTTACAGAGGGAGCTTCGGTCTTTGGCGGGCAAGCCAACCTTTTGGAAGCGATCAATAATATTTTTAATATTTACAATCCTGATATTATTGCGGTCCATACCACTTGTTTGAGTGAGGTTATCGGTGATGATATTCCGCAGATTATCTCCAAAGCTATCGAGGATGGAAAAGTACCGGCCGGTAAATATGTTATTCATTGCAATACCCCCAGTTTTGTCGGTTCGCATGTAACCGGTTTTGCCAATATGGTTAAGGGAATGGTTAAGTATTTTGCTGAAGCAACCGGTGAGAAGAAGGATCAGGTTAATATCATTCCGGGGTGGGTTGAGCCTGCTGATATGCGGGAGATTAAACGGATTGTTAAAGAGATGAATGTCAAGTCAGTGCTCTTTCCTGATACCTCCGAAGTTCTTGATGCTCCATTGACCGGTAAGCATCAGTTTTACCCTAAAGGCGGAGTTACCATCGATGAATTGCGATCTACCGGTGACAGCATTGGGACCATTGCCTTGGGTCAATTTGCATCTGCTCCGGCGGCTGAAGCATTGGACAGTAAATGCAAAGTGAACTACGAAGTACTTGATCTGCCGATCGGATTACTGGCAACCGATCGTTTCATTGATTCGCTCCGGAAGATGGCCGGTGTGGCAGTGCCAGAATCGATCAATGTCGAACGGGGCCGGTTAATCGACGTGATCAGTGATATGCAACAATACTTCTATGGTAAACGGGTCGCGTTGTTTGGTGATCCGGATCAATTAATTGCCTTGAGTGAATTTTTGGTAACTTTAAATATGCGTCCGGTATACGTAGTTACCGGTTCACAAGGGAAGAGGTTCGAAGAACGGATGGCGGAGATCTTAAAAGATATTCCGGAAGCAAAATTCAAACAAAGCTCGGACGTCTTCATGTTGCATCAATGGATTAAGAATGAACCGGTTGATTTATTGATCGGCAATACTTACGGCAAGTATATTGCCCGTGATGAAGATATTCCGTTTATTCGTTACGGTTTTCCGATCCTGGACCGGATTGGACATTCTTACTTCCCAAGTGTTGGTTACAGCGGAGCGCTGCTTTTGGTAGAGAAGATTCTCAATGCATTACTGGACCGTAAGGACCGCGACAGTGCTGAAGAGTCCTTTGAGTTAGTCCTTTAATGAGTAGGAATGTGTATTCGAAGAAGGGGCTAATTCATTAATGAACAATTCTTCAACTCGAAGATGTCAATTATAAGAAATAATAAGTAGTTATGACTTAACAATTTTTTGAATCAAAAAGGAGGTGGGTGTAGTGAAGGTGCTTGATGAGAGAAAAAGGCAGGTTGCCCGGGTCGGTGATGATTCGTTTCAGATTGAATGTGAAAAGCAGAGTGTTGCCGGGTCGGTGAGTCAAAGAGCTTGTGTTTTCTGTGGCTCAAGGGTAGTGCTTTATCCGATTGCTGATGCAGTTCATCTGGTTCATGGTCCAGTTGGTTGTGCTGCTTACACCTGGGATATCAGGGGAGCGCTTTCATCCGGTCCGGAACTGCACCGCCTGAGTTTTTCGACCGATCTGCGGGAGAAGGATGTTATTAATGGCGGGGAACCAAAGTTATACCAATCATTGATCGAATTGATTGATCGTTATCACCCGGAGGCAGCATTTGTTTACTCGACTTGTATTGTAGGAGTAATTGGGGATGATGTTACCGCAGTTTGTAAGAGGGTCAGTTCTGAAAGAGGGATTCCGGTTATTTCAGTTGATTCCGAAGGCTTCAAAGGTACTAAAAAAGATGGTTACCGGGCTGCTTGTTTTGCTTTGATGCAACTGATTGGTAAGGGAGCGACCGATGACATTTCCCGCCATAGTATTAATATTTTGGGCGATTTCAATCTGGCCGGTGAATTATGGATTATCAAGGATTACTATCGCAAAATGGGTGTCGAAGTAGTTGCCGCAATAACCGGTGATGGACGTATCAAAGAGATTGAACGGGCTCATGGTGCGGCATTAAACCTGGTACAGTGTTCCGGTTCGATGAACTATTTAGCAAAACTGATGCAGGAGAAATACCAGATTCCTTCGCTTCAAGTATCCTATTTTGGAATTGAGGATATGGCGGAGTCTTTATATAGCGTTGCCAGATTTTTCAATGATCCGGAGATGTTAAAACGTACTCAAGAGTTGGTACGGGATGAGATCAATCTGATCTATCCGCAACTGCTGGAACTTCGGAAGGTGCTTAATGGGAAAAAAGCAGCGATCTATGTTGGGGGAACATTTAAAGCGTTTTCGCTGGTTAAAGCATTAAGGATTTTGGGTATTCAAGTAGCGCTGGTTGGTTCGCAAACCGGGAATAAAACTGACTACAATCTTCTCAAAGAGCTGTGTGATGAAGGAACGATTATTGTTGATGATTCCAATCCGTTAGAGTTATCCAATTTCCTGCAGGAGAAAGAGATCGACTTATTTATTGGCGGAGTTAAAGAGCGTCCGATTGCTTATAAGCTGGGAATTGGATTTTGTGACCACAATCACGAACGGAAAATTGCCTTGGCCGGATTTGTTGGGATGTTAAACTTTGCCAGAGAAGTTTATTCATCAGTGATGAGTCCGGTATGGCAATTTGCTCCACGGCGTAACCAGGAGCAACTTAAAGGGGGTATCTCCAATGAGTTATGACCGGAAAACACAAGCCAAAGCGATTACGGTAAATGCTTGCAAACTTTGCAACCCATTGGGAGCTTCACTGGTTTTTAAAGGAATTGAAGGGGCAATACCTCTGTTACATGGTTCGCAAGGTTGTGCCACTTACATTCGGAGGTATTTAATCAGTCATTTTAAAGAACCGATCGATATTGCCTCTTCGAGTTTTAGCGAATCGGCTACGATTTTTGGTGGCGAAGAGAATTTAAAGAAGGCGCTTCGAAATGTGATATCGCAATATCAACCTGGGTTAATAGGGATCGCCACCACTTGTCTTAGCGAAACAATCGGTGATGATGTTAGGCTGATTTTGCACCATTTTCATCAAGAGAATAGTGATAGTAAACAGCCAATAATCGTTTCGGTTGCTACTCCCAGTTATCAAGGTTCGCATATTGATGGATTTAATGCTGCGGTTTTTGCGGTTATTCAACAATTAGCTGCCGGTGGTCCGAAGACGAAGCTGGTTAATCTGTTTCCTGGGATGGTATCGGCGGCTGATCTCCGGTATTTGAAAGCGACATTTGCCGACTTTGGACTGGATTTAATGTTGTTGCCTGATTATTCGGAGACGATGGACGGTCCGACATGGAATAACTATCATAAAATTGCTCCCGGTGGTACCGGAGTTGAAAAGATTAAAGCGTCAGGCCGGGCCCAGGCATCGATCCAATTTGGTTTAACAGTTAACCCTAATCAAAACGCAGCTCTTTTCTTGGCGGAGAAATATGAGGTGAAATCCTATCAGTTGGGGCTACCGATCGGAATCAAAGGAACCGATCGCTTCTTGAAACTCCTTTCGGAATTAAGCGGCAATGAAATTCCGCAAAGTTATCAAGCGGAACGGGGACGTTTGGTTGATTCGTATATTGACGGACATAAGTATTTATTTGGAAAAAAAGGCGGTTCTTTACGGTGAGCCTGAAATAGCGCTGGGAATTGCTAACTTTTTAGCTGAAATTGGAATTATCCCGGTATTGTGTGCCACAGGAACGGAAACGGGAAGATTGGAAACACAATTAAGAGAGATGTTACCACAATTTAATGAGGAATTACAAGTGATCGAAGGTGTTGACTTTGATGAAATTGCTGCAGTAGTTGAAGCAGTTCAACCGGATTTGCTGATCGGAAACAGTAAGGGCTACCCGATTGCCCGGAAGATTGATAAACCATTAATTAGAGTCGGCTTTCCAATACATGACCGGATTGGGGGGGCAGCGGGTTCTCCATCTGGGATATAGTGGTGCTCAGATGTTGTTTGACCAGATTGTTAATGAGATTATCCGTAAACGACAGGATAGTTCGTCGATTGGATACAGTTATATTTAATAACACCAATTGCAGGACCGATATTTCTGAAGATGAAGGAAGGGATTACCATGGTTAATATACAAACAAAACATCCTTGTTTTAATGCCGGTGCGCGCCATCAATATGGCAGGCTTCATCTGCCGGTTGCGCCTAAGTGTAATATTCAATGCAATTTTTGTAACCGAAAATACGATTGTGTTAATGAGAGCCGTCCTGGGGTAACCAGTCGGATACTGTCTCCAGGGCAAGCTTTAAGATATGTTGAGAATTATTTAGAACAAAACGCAAACCTCTCCACAATCGGAATTGCAGGACCTGGTGATCCGATGGCTAATCCTGAAGAAACTTTGCAAACAATCAGTTTAATTCAACAACATTATTCGAATTTGATCTTCTGTTTGGCTACAAATGGTTTGAACTTAGCGCCATATATCAAAGAACTGGCAGAGAGCGGAGTTACTCATGTTACAGTAACGGTTAATGCGGTGGATCCGGTGATTGGTGCCCGGATTTACGCCTGGGTCCGGGATGGAAAGGTAATTTATCGCGGGGTGGACGGGGCGTTACATTTGCTCGGAAAACAGTTAGAAGCAATTGCCGAACTGAAGCGTTACGGGATAACTGTCAAAATAAATACAATTATTATACCTGGAGTTAATGATGATCACATTAGTGAAGTTGCTCAAAAAATGGCAGCGCTTGGAGTGAATGTGATGAATTGTATCCCCTTATATCCGGCTGCCGGTAGCAATTTTGAACAATTGAATCCACCTGCTGCAGAGGAAGTTGACCGGATTCGTGCCCAAGCCGAAAAGTATCTTCCCCAGATGAAACACTGTGCCAGATGCCGGGCTGATGCAGCCGGACTAATTGGAGCAAAGATGGAGGCGGGCGTGATTAAGATGTTAGAGACAGCTGCTAAATTACCAATTAAACCGCAGGAGGAACGGCCCTATATAGCCGTTGCTACAATGGAAGGATTACTGGTCAATCAACATTTAGGGGAAGCTACTTGGTTACATATCTTCAAAACAACTACGGCAGGGATCGAATTAGTGGAAACCCGGGAAACCCCCAAACCGGGTGGCGGTGTGGAACGATGGAAGGCATTGGCGGATTCATTAAAAGACTGCCATACAATTTTAGTTAGCGGGGTGGGAGAAAACCCGTCAAAAGTACTAAAAGATAGCGGGATTAAGGTTTACGAAACCGAAGGAATGATCGAAACGGCAGTTGGTTATCTGCTCAATGGTCAAGAGATACCCAAAAAAGCAACTGTGACCAAATGTGGATTTTCATGTAAAGGTGATGGGTTAGGCTGTGGCTGAAGAACTCTTACCAAATTAATAATTTATTCCAAAGGAGGAGTAATAATGGAAAAACCGAAACATCACATCTTTATCTGTTCGAGTTCAAGGGTAGTCGGGGAGCCCATTGGTTCTTGCGGGCGCCGGGGTATTGGAGATTTGATCCAGTATTTGCAAGCAGAGGTTGATGATCGTGGGATTGAGGGAGTAATGATCACCAATACGGGATGTATGAAAGTCTGTGATCGCGGGCCGGTGCTGGTGATTTATCCTGAAGGTCATTGGTATGGTAACTTGGATGAAGAAGCGATCGATCAGATTTTGGATGCCTTGGAAGCCGGTGAAGTGGCTGAAGAATATATTTTGACATAAATTAATCAATTAAAACAGGAGGCGATACTGATGCCGAAAACAATCTGGCTGATCGATTCGACACTTCGTGATGGAGAGCAGACGCCGGGAGTTGTCTTTACAAGAACAGAAAAGATTAGGATCGCCTCATGTCTGGCGGCAATGGGTATTCCGGAGCTTGAGGTTGGGATCCCGGCGATGGGGAAAACAGAGATCGAAGACATTAAAGCAATTAATCAGCTGGGACTGAAGACAAACCTGATTTGTTGGTGCCGCGCCAAACAAGAAGATCTTGATCTGGCGTTATCAACAGGGGTTGATCGGGTTCATATTTCTTTTCCGGTATCCCCGATTCATCTCCAAGCTTTGGGAAAAGATCAGGATTGGGTTTTAAAAAATTTAATATTTCTTTTAAATTATGCCCGTCAAAGGTTTAAATATGTATCAGTCGGAGCCCAGGATGCTTCACGAGCGTCGTTTGAGTTTTTAAAAATCTTTGTCAGGTCGGTAGCTGAACTTAACGGTGATCGGGTGAGGATTGCTGATACCGTTGGTATTCTCAATCCGTTTCAAGTCCATTCACTCTTTGAACAATTAATGGCTGAAGTGCCGGAATTGGATTTGGAATTTCATGGTCACAATGACTTGGGAATGGCTACGGCGAATACATTGGCGGCAATAAAGGGTGGTGCAAAGTCGGTGAGTGTAACGGTTAACGGGTTGGGAGAGCGGACCGGCAATGCGCCGTTGGAAGAGGTAGTGATGGCTTTGAAATTAACCCTGAATCTTGATTTGGATCTCGATTTAACCAAAATGCTTGAATTGAGTCAAATGGTAGTTGAAGCCTCAGGCAGGACACTTCCTTTAAATAAGCCGATTACCGGGACGGCAATTTTTAATCATGAGTCCGGTATTCATTGTCATGGAATCATTAACAATCCTGCCACCTATGAACCATATTCGCCAACCGTAATCGGACGGGAATCATCAGAGATTGTTCTAGGAAAACATTCCGGAATGGCTTCGTTAAAATATCATCTCGACCGGGCGGGAATCCTGATTAATGAATCAGAGGTCAAAGAATTGCTCTTTAAGATTAAGCAACTCTCAATTGAACAGAAGGGTAGTTTTCCGATTAATAGTTTAAAGTCTTTATTACCTTCAAAAAAATAGTTTTCAAAGAAAAATATTTTACCTTGACGTCCGCCTGTTTTAATGTTAAAATTATTTCTGCCGATGGGGGAGTAGCTCAGTTGGTTAGAGCGCTACGTTGACATCGTAGAGGCCAGCGGTTCGAACCCGTTCTTCCCCACCATATAAAGAAATTAAAAACGAGTGAAAGCTCGTTTTTTTGTTTTTGTACAACAGCTATGTTAATGTGTAGAAAATTTGTCAATTACCATTGATGATTTGGTTATTGAATACCAGTAATAAAAATTAATCATTGACGTGTTGGTAAAACGGATCCCGCTACTGGCGAGGTTCGTTTTCTTGTATATAACCGAAAAAAATAATTTTTTTGGGGCATTTTGATTCTTAAATTTCAATATCATTTTTTCCAGCCGAAGATCCTAATGGAATTGGTTTGTTGCTTTGTCTGGAAAGAAGCAGGTTTTGTTCCTCTTGTCTAACAGTATACAAAAATTTATCCTCACGTATAATAAACTCAAGATATAGGGAGGTAAAGATGTCAAATCTAACAATCACCACACTTAAAGAACAGCAGGAAGTTAAAGAAAATCTCTTTCAAGAGCTCAATTTCCTCTCCCGTGAAGGAATCAATGTCAACCTACAGGAACAAGTTGCCGGCAAATATTTATTCCTCAATTGTTCAATTGATGAAAATAGCAGTGAGGAATCTAAAGAATCGCATGAGAAGATCCTGCGGTATTACTTATCAAATGTTATTACTGACTGTTTAATGAATCCAATCACCAAATTAATAATGTCCAAAATCCTTAAGACCAAGTACCGTGATATTAATCAGGAGGATTTTCAGGCGATAATTCAAAATGCATATTCATATCTGAATAATGTAAACGAAGATCAGGGGCTTGAACAAAATTTAATCCGCCATCATCAGGTTTTAAATGAAGTTAATCAATATTTAGCGAATAATGATAATCTTTGTTTGGAAGGTTTTTTAAGGTTTCGTCTTAAAAACTATTTTTTAGAGATTGAAGATTCCATTGAAAAAGCGGTTGACAATTTTATGTTGGAGCAAGAATATAATGAGTTTATCGGTCTGTTGCAATACTTCGTCGACATTCAACAACCGAAGATTGATCAGGTTCATGTATTGATTAAAAATAAAGAAGAAATCTTTTTCCTAGATGAACTGAATGTTCCGGTAAAACCCAACGAAATTCGTGGAAGTTTAACAGAGCTGGAACAAGAGATTGATTATGACGACTGGTTGTTAAGTGCATTAATCACCATGGCTCCCCGCCGGATCATTTTACATATTTCCGGTGATTCAGAGATGGTAGGTACGCTTGAGCAAGTCTTCCGTTATCGGGTTTCTACTTGTCAGGGCTGTCCGATCTGTCAAGCAAAAGACAAAGATGCGAAGGTGGAAGAGACGAATTCTTCGGAATATAATAAGGTTAATTAATATTTAATTAAGATGATTTGGAATAATCGGAATCAGAACTAAACTAGGCTGTTGCAGATCAAAAAGATTTTGCAGACGGCTTTTTTATTTGTGTTTTTCAGCCGTTGCAGGAAGAACTGTAATTTATTATTGAAAAAATGTTATAATTTGTAGATAATGGTAGTGATCACCGGGGGTTTCTCCGGTTTTTTTATAAAATTTGCTAATTCAAAGATGATTCAAAGAAAAATCTTATACAATAATCAAGGGTAGTTAATGGAATTATGAACATCATGTTGATAAGGAGGGAAATCTTGAAAAGACATCTGATTTTAACCATGTGGCTTTGCGGCGTGTTGATGATTGGAGTTGCGTCAAGCTGTATAGCTGCTGAAGAAAGAATAATCACTTTAAATCAGGCGATTCAAATGGCGCTGGAAACGGATCTGGATGTTCAAAATGCAGCCAATGATCTGGAGAAAGCTAAATTAGCGACCCAACAGGAGAAACTCAAAACCTTACCGAAAGCGACTTTTGATGGACAGATCCAAAAGGATGCCGGTTCCGGTGACGAATCTACCGGATATCAAGTGGTCTTGCAACAGACAATTCCTACCGGTTATCAGTTTTATGGGCAAAAAGTGGCATCCGGTATTGAATTGGCCCGCTGGGAAGAGACCGTTGCTGAAAATAAATTAAAGATGGTCCGGGCAGAAGCAGCTTATAAAACCTATCAGTATTACCTTGATATTTTAAGATATCAGCAGGTGGTGGAGGCTCAAAAGCAAGCCGTAGAGGTCCACACCAAATCGTTGAATTTGGCAAACCAACAGTTGGAATTGGGAAAGATCACTAAACCAAGCCAGTTGAGGATTGAAAATTATCTCAATAAGGCGAAGTACGATTTGGAGAAGGCCCAATCCGATCTTGAGCTTGCCATCACCAGATTAGGTCAGCAGATTGGTCAGGAGTTAACCGGATATCATTTTGCGCCGCTTGATCTGGAACCGGTTACTGTTGATTTGGATCTTGATGTTTTACAACAGCAAGCATTGGAAAAACGTCTGGAAATTAAAAATCTGGATATTACTTTAGCTAAAAACAATCAGACCAAACTGGCAGCGATGAACGAAAAACTCCCTTCCGTTACCTTGGGATATTCCGACCGACGGGATTCGCAAAGTTATGGTGTGGAATATGACTTTTTAAGCGGAGACCTGTCATGGTCAGCAGCCAGGAAGGATGATTCTTATAATCGAAGCGTTGTTTCCGGCGGGAATTCGGAGCGGTTTGGCGATGATAAACAGTATTTCACGCTGGAAATGAGCTGGACATTAGACTTTGGTATTGCGTCCAATAAGACGAAACAATCCGAATACACCATTGCCAATACTACGTTGGAGCTTGAAAAGACCAAACGGTCGATTGCGGTTGAAGTGAAACAGGCCTATAACAATTATCTGTTGGCTGTTCGGGAAAATGAAGTGAATCAGAAGGCGCTGGCTTTTTATGATAAAGATCTGGAAATTAAAAATCTCCAAGCCAAAATGGGGATGATCTCCGAAGTAGATCTGGCCGAAGCCCGGCAGGATGCTTTTGAAGCCCGAATTGCCGCTCTTAAATCAAGCTATAATGTTTATCTGGCATATCAGCAACTGAAAAAAACCGGAGGAGAATTGTATTAAGTTATACGAGTAACTCGATTGAAAGGAATGAACACATAACATGAAGAAAACGGTTTTGGTGTTAGTTATCGTGTTAGTAATCGCGTTAATTGTTGGCGGAGGTATTTATTACCACCGGCAGCAGACAATATCGGCCAAACGTGCCGAGAGTTTGGATACTGTGGAAGTGCGCCGGATGAATCTGAGCGAAAAAATTGAAGCTTCCGGGAAAGTGGTAATGGAAAGCAGCCCAACAGTAACCTCGCCTTATTCTGCCATTGTAAAGCAGATTCTGGTTAAACCGGGCGAATCTGTCCGTAAGGGAGATATTATGTTTATTTTACAAGTTGAAGATAACGAACTGCAGGAACGATGGGCCGGTTGGAAATCTTCCTTAAGCCAAAGCCAGTTGAATCTGGCAACTGCCAAACGGGCGTTAGAACGCCAGGAAGTTTTATACAAGATTCAGGGAACAACCATTGATGAGTTGGAAAATGCCCAGAGTAAAGTCCGGCAATATGAAGAACAATGCCGGGAATATCAGTTGAAGTTAGCTTCATTAACCCAAAGCGGAGTAGTTTTATCAGCGAATCAAAGTTGGGACATTCAGATTCGGGCTCCGTTTGATGCCATGGTTTCATGGGTCAATGTCAAGTTGGAGCAGACGGTGACGCCTTCTACCGAGTTGATTGTCTTAGGCGGCGATGAGCATTTGTTGATTGAAGTCCAGGTCGATCAGGGCGATATTAATCAGATTAAAGAAGGTTTGCCGGTTATAATCAGCGCCAATGACAAAGATCGGACGATGATTCCGGGAAGGGTGATCGCTTTTGGAAGTACCGGGTCGGAAACCTCTAATGTAATTACTTTCCCGGTCCATATCAAACCGGTGGGATTTACTGCTGAAACCGGTGTGCCGAAGCAAACTGCAGAAAAGAATTCTGAAAACACCAGACCGCGAAGGGAGTTTCCTTCAAAGCGGGGCGGTGATCGGGAAAAGACCGGAACCAGACCGGCGCGTGTTCCGCGTAACCGGTCCAATGAAGGGACGCAGCAAACCAATTCCTTAAAGAATTTGTTGAAGATTGGAATGTCTGTCGATGTGACGATTATGGTTGAAGAACATTCCGATGTGTTGGCTGTTCCCCGGAAGGCGGTTGCGGAAAATGACGGAAAAGCCATTGTGAAAGTTGTTGTGGATGGAAAGCCGGAACTGCGCCAGGTCCAGCTGGGATACAAGGGAACTGCTTTTGTTGAGGTTGTTTCCGGATTGAATGAGGGAGATAAAGTTGTTGTTCCCGAAGGAAGTGCCCGTCCGAATTCGGGGGACAGGTCATTTAGAGACCGCCGGGGCGGAATGAGATGGGTGGTCCGCCAATGAGAATGCCCGGAAGAAGGTGAACAGAGATGATTAAGACCGAAGCGCTATATAAGATATATCAGATGGGAGACGCGGAAGTCCGGGCGTTGGACGGAGTGTCATTAACGATTGCCGAAGGCGAAATGGTAGCGATTATGGGTCCTTCCGGGTCCGGAAAATCCACTTTTATGAATACCTTGGGTTGCCTGGACCAGCCGACTTCCGGCTCTTATCAGCTGGATGGAGAGGAAACCGCGCAATTAAGTGAAAAAGAGAAAGCCCGGCTCCGGAATCAGAAGATCGGTTTTGTATTTCAATCCTTTAATTTGCTGCCGAACCTGACTGCGCTTCAAAATGTCGAATTACCTTTGGTTTATGCGGGGGTCCCTGCTTCAAAGCGGCAGAAGATTGCTATGGAAGCGATCGAACGGTTGGGACTGGGACACCGGGTCCATCATAAACCGAAAGAACTGTCGGGAGGGCAACAACAACGGGTGGCCATTGCCCGGGCCCTGGTTAACCGGCCGAAGTTACTTTTGGCGGATGAACCTACCGGCAATCTGGATTCCAAATCAAGCCGGGAGATTATGGCCGTCTTCCAGGAACTGCACCAGAATGGGATTACCATTGTTTTGGTTACCCATGAAGAAGATATAGCGGCTTATACAGAACGCATTGTCCGTTTTACTGACGGAAAGGTCGTCGATGACCGGCGTATCAAACAAAAGGTTATTAATGAAGAGGTGTTGGTATGAAGTTCACCGAAAATGCAATCATGGCGTTACGCAATCTGTCGGGAAACAAAATCCGGTCGCTCTTGACAATGCTGGGTGTAATTATTGGGGTTGCAGCGGTTATTGTGATGGTGGCTCTGGGAGAAGGCGCGCAACGGAAAGTAACAGAGAATATCACAGCCATGGGTTCCAATCTGGTGATGGTTTTTCCGGGACGTGGCAATAGCCGGGGCGGGGGGTTTGGAGGCGGAGAACCGCTTATCAGCAGTGTTTTACCGGTTATTAAAGATGCTTCCTCGCATATTAAGGCCATTGCTCCGGAAGTCCGCCGCAATTTTGTTGTTAGTTTTGGTGATAACAGCATGCAGTCCTCGGTGATCGGTTGTAATCTGGACTATATTACACTGCGGAATTATCAGATTGCGGAAGGCCGGTTTTTTGACGAAACTGATCTTAATGCCAGGAGCCGGGTTGCTGTTATTGGATCCTATGTCGCTGGGGAGTTGTTTCACGGAATCGATCCGGTAGGCCAGTATATTAAGCTTGGTGTTTTCCGGTATGAGATTATCGGGGTACTTAAAGAAAAAGGGCAAAGCGGTTTTGGAAACAGTGACGACTTGCTATTGATTCCCATAACCACCATGCAGCAAAGAATTATGGGTAACCAGCAGTTAAGTACTGTCTATATTCAGGCAGATAGTGCCGAAACCGTGGATAAGGTGTACAATCAAGTATATGATGCCTTGTTGGAAGTGTTTCAGGATGAAACTAAATTTAACATCCGCAATCAAGCCGAAATTTTAGAGACTGTTCAGGAGACGTCCAAGACATTTACATTATTACTGGGCGGGATTGCGGCCGTCTCTTTATTGGTTGGCGGGATCGGGATCATGAATATTATGCTGGTGTCTGTCACTGAACGGATTAAAGAGATTGGTCTTCGTAAGGCGATTGGCGCCACAAAGTGGGAGATTTTAAGCATGTTTCTCATTGAAGCAGTTGGATTGAGTGTAACCGGAGGGTTGATTGGGATCTGTTTGGGCTGGGGAGTCGGCGCGGTGGTCTCGCGGGTAACGGAGTGGACCACGGTCATTTCTCCGGAATCGATCTTGCTTTCCTTTGGGTTTTCAATCATGGTCGGACTTTTCTTCGGGGGATATCCGGCATATAAAGCAGCGGACCTTCATCCGATTGAAGCTTTACGGCACGAATGAACCGTCCTGAAAGGAAGATGCTGAATGAAGGTATTGTTGGTTGAAGATGAAATCAAATTGGCCAATGCTTTGGCGCAGATTTTAAAACGCCATGGATATCAGGTGGATGTTGCCTATGATGGCAATCGGGGGCTAGAGATGGCGGAAAGCGGGCTTTATGATTTGATCGTCTTGGACCGGATGTTGCCGGGAAAAGACGGGGTGAGTATCATTAAAGAATTGCGCCGCCAGGGGATGCACCGTCCGGTATTGTTCTTAACCGCCAAAGATGCTCCGGCAGACCGGGTTGAAGGTTTGGATGCCGGTGCGGATGACTATTTGATTAAGCCGTTTTCCACCGAAGAGCTTTTGGCACGGTTGAGAGCTTTAAGCCGCCGGAAAGACAAAGAGTTTGTGGATAAGACGCTCAGTGCTGCCGGATTGACTCTGGACCCACTGAAGGGGGAAGTATCCAATGGGACCGAAGTGATTCAATTGACCGTGAAAGAAGCGATGTTATTGGAATTGCTGATGCGTCACCGTGGCCAAGTTGTCACAAAAGAGCTGATCTTTGAACGGGTCTGGGGTTATGATTCCGACAGTGAGTTGGGTAATATTGATCTTTATATTCATTATCTCCGTAAAAAGTTGAAAGTGCCCTGTATTAAAACGGTCCGGGGAATAGGCTACTATTTACAGGAGGACGCTGATGTTTCGTAAATTAAAACTGCAATTTATTTTTACTAATTTAACGATCATTACTCTTTTGTTTATCACACTAACCGGTGGTGCTTATCTGGTGTTGCATATCAGAATGATCAATCATGCGGAATTTTTTGCGAAACGGATGGCCGAGGGGATTAATTCCGGAATCTTTCTTAAAGATGACCGGGAGGTAAAACCTACTTTACGGTACAGAAACGAAGAAAAACGGCCTTCTTCCAAACGCCTAAAAAGAGCTCCGGCCGTTTTCTTTGTTAAAGTGGCTCCTGACGGTGAGATTTTTTATCATGCGGGGAATATGCCTGTTATCCCTGTAAAATTAAAACCGGTGGTCCAGAAAATTTTAACCGCTTCCAAAGAAAGTGGAACCATACGATTGCCGGATTCCCAATATTTTTATTATCAGACGCCGCTCGTGAAGGAATCGGGGACCTTAGTCATCTTTCAAGGCTTAAGGATGGAAAAGAACACCCTCTACTCATTGATCACGACCCTAATTGTGCTGGGATGTTTGTATTTGATTTTGGCTACCTTTGGCAGTCTGTTCATGGCGAAACGGGCGATCGCTCCGATTCAAAAATTATGGCTGCAACAGAAGAATTTTCTGGCGGATGCCTCCCATGAACTTCGGACACCGTTAGCAGTGATCCAGACCAATCTGGATGTGATCATGGGAAGCCCCGAGGAGACAGTGGCCAGTCAGATGGATTGGCTTACCAACATTAAAGAAGAAACTGAGCAGATGGCGGCGTTGGTAGCTTCACTGCTTTTCCTGGCCCGGGCCGATGCTCATCAACAGGTGCTTAATAAACGCTTTTTGTATTTGGACCAGTTGGTTTCCCGTGTGGCTGATGCTTTTCAACCGTTAGCCGATCAATCACAGGTGAAGATTGTCTTGGACTTGGAGGAAAATGTTCTTTGTTACGGTGATGAAGCCAATCTCCGGCAGATGCTTGAGAATCTGTTGGATAATGCGATCCGGTATACGCCGGCAGGCGGGAGAATCCAAATCGGACTGCATCAGATTGAGAAGAAAATTAAGCTGACCGTTGCAGATACCGGAACAGGAATTGGAGCCGAGCATCTGGAGAAGATTTTTGACCGGTTTTATCAGGCGGATAAATCCCGTTCAAAAGGGAAAGCCGGGTTAGGATTATCAATTGTTAAAAGTATTGTTGAAAACCATCACGGGACGATTCGGGTTCAGAGCGAATCCGGAAAGGGGACGACCTTTGTGATTCAGTTTCCGTTGGTAAAAGAGACGCACCATAGCTAATGGTCAAAAGTTTATCAAAAAATTAATTTAATCATTGACAACTAAACTGCACTCTGTTAAACTTTTCAATAGTAAATCACACCTTTAATGCTAGTCCTGTGAGGCTAGGAAGGGGAAATAATAATTATTCTGTAATTATACCTTCTTACGTCTTGCGTAAGAAGGTTTTTTAATAGCGAAGGGGAGGTAAACTAAGTGGTTAGTCAATTTAAAGCACAAGTTATGGATGAAGACAATATTCGTCGTGCATTATACCGCCTCTCACACGAAATTACCGAACATAATAAAGGTACCGCAGATGTAGTGTTAATTGGAATCAGAACCCGTGGAGTTCCATTGGCCAATCGTCTGGCCGAGTTTATCAAGCAACATGAAGGTGTAGATCTACCGGTTGGAATTTTGGATATTACATTTTACCGTGATGATTTGAGTTTGATATCTGCTCATCCGGTTGTTCATAAAACAGAGATTCCTTTTAAAATATCTGATAAAAAAGTTGTCTTAGTGGATGATGTATTGTTTACCGGAAGGACGGTCCGGGCGGCAATGGATGCCTTAATGGACCTCGGTAGGCCCAAAGTGATCCAGTTGGCGGTGTTGATTGACCGGGGACACCGCGAATTACCGATTCGAGCGGATTATGTTGGGAAAAACGTCCCAACTTCACAGCGGGAAATCGTCCACGTTAAACTTAAGGAGATCGATGGTGAAGATCGAGTCATCATTGAAGAGTTGGATGAAGGATAAGTAACCTTCTTTAAATTGATCCAGCGAGGTCAATAAGGAGGCGAGAGCGGCTTTCACCCCTGATTGGCTTCGCCGATTAGGGGTTTTATTTTGGGGATTAACCGGATTTCCGGATAATTCAATAAATTATGGAGGGATATTTATATGAGTCTTGGAGTAAACGAAAAACCTGCTTTAAGTAAATGGATTCCTCTTAGTCTGCAACATTTGTTTGCAATGTTTGGAGCAACAGTGTTGGTGCCTTATTTAACCGGATTGGATCCGGCAACGGCGTTATTTACATCTGGTTTGGGGACACTGATCTTTATCTTATGTACTGGGGGAAAAGTTCCTGCTTACTTAGGATCTTCCTTTGCTTATATTGCTGTATTACAGTTAATTAGTAAACAGTATGGGCTTCCTTATGCAATGGGTGGAGCTGTCGTAGTCGGTTTGATTTATCTTTTGGTTGCAGGTATTATTTCTCTGGTAGGAGTAAAATGGCTCGATAAAATCTTACCACCGGTAGTAATCGGCTCAATCATCATTGTTATCGGTATGGGACTTGCGCCAACGGCGGTTGAGATGGCAATGAAGGGCGGAACCGGAGAGTATAATATTACCTTCTTAATGATCGCTGGAGTAACCTTGGTATTTGCGATAATAACGGCTACTTTCTCCAAGGGGTTTTTGTCGGTGATACCGGTTCTGGTTGGAATTGCCGGAGGGTATTTATTCTCCCTGACGATTGGACAGGTTAATTTTCAACCAATTATTGATGCGAAGATGTTTGGAACTGTCAAGTTTATGATGCCGGAGTTTAATGTGAATGCTGTAACAGCTTTTGCTTTAGTATCATTAGTAACGATCGCTGAACATCTGGGAGATGTCTTGGTGATCAGTAAGATTGTTGGAAAAGACTTTTATAAAAAGCCAGGCTTACATCGGACTCTGATGGGTGATGGAATTGCGACTTCGGTTGCGGCATTATTTGGCGGACCTCCAAATACAACCTATGGTGAGAATGTTGGAGTGATGGCAATTACTCGGGTTTACAGTGTTTGGGTAATCGGTGGTACTGCGGTATTAGCGATAGTTTTGTCGTTCTTCCAAAAGTTTGGTGCGTTTATTCAAAGTATTCCGGTCCCGGTAATGGGTGGAATCAGTATTATGCTGTTCGGGATTATAGCCAGCAGTGGACTGCGGACTTTGGTTGAAAGTGGAATCGACTACAGTGATAAGCGTAATTTGATTATTTCGTCGGTTATTTTGGTATTGGGAATTGGTAAAGCCAAAATTGCGATCGGGCAGTTTAGTTTAGAAGGTATGGCTTTGGCTGCTTTGGTGGGGATCATCCTAAACTTGGTTTTACCACATACGCAATCGCTGGAACCCCATAAACATACCCTTGAAGATATGGAAAAAGAGATTGAAACCAGTGAAAATTAGATTTAATAGTGTTTTTCTATAATTAGTAATCTAGAACATTATTTAAAAAATTAATTATAAGAGGCTGATAAGATGAGTGGTTCTCCAAAACATTTATTAGGGCTTAGAAACATGAGTGCTGCCGAGATAAATGAAATTTTAGAAACAGCATTGCCTTGCAAGGAGATTGTCGAGCGTGAAATTAAAAAACTGCCAACCCTAAGAGGAAAGACAGTAGTCACCCTTTTTTATGAACCATCAACGCGGACGCGGACTTCATTTGAGTTAGCGGCTAAATGGCTCGGGGCTGATACGGTTAATATTGCAGTTTCAACCAGCAGCGTCCAAAAAGGGGAGAATTTTGTTGATACCGTCAGGACGATCGAGGCGTTAGGGGCAGACTTTATTATCTTGCGCCATTCAATGGCTGGTTCAGCGGAATTATTGGCCAAGAGTGTCGATTGTACCGTGATTAATGCCGGTGACGGTGCCCATGAACATCCTACTCAGGCATTGCTTGACCTGTTCACCCTGAAAGAGAAGTTTGGTAAAATCGCCGGATTAAAAGTGGCGATTGTCGGTGATATCTTGCATAGCAGAGTTGCCAAGTCAAACATTTATGGGCTTAAAAAATTAGGTGCCGAGGTTACGGTGGTTGGTCCTCCGACGTTGATGCCGAAAGAGATTGAGCAACTGGGTGTTAAAGTTGAGACTGACATTGATGCAGTTCTCAAGCAAGTTGATGTAGTTAACATCTTAAGAATCCAACTGGAACGGCAACAGAAAGGTTATTTCCCGTCATTGAAAGAGTATGCCAGATTATATGGTATTAACCGGGCGCGGTTGGAACGTGCGAATAAAGACCTGGTGATCATGCACCCGGGACCTGCTAATTTAGGTGTTGAGATTTCAGAGGAGGTCTCAGTACATCGCCAATCAGTGATCACCCAGCAGGTAACTAACGGAGTAGCGATTCGGATGGCAATACTCTATCTCTTGTCAGGAGGAGGTTCCAAAGATGCGATATTGCATTAAAGGTGGGAAAATCATTGATCCTGCCAGTGGATTTTATGGTATTGGAGATTTATTGATAGCAGAAGGAAGGATTGCCGCGGTTGGTGCGTCAGGGACGGTTACAATTCCTTCCGATACAGAGATTATCGATGCTCAAGGGATGATTGTATGTCCTGGATTTATCGACTTGCATACCCATTTACGGGAACCGGGGCGTGAAGATAAAGAGACAATTGCTTCGGGGACCAAAGCGGCATTAAAAGGTGGTTTTACAGCAGTTACCGCTATGGCTAATACCACTCCGGTATCTGATAATGCAGTGGTAATCAAATATATTTTAAACCAAGCCCAACAGGAGGCTGCGGTCAAAGTATATCCTGTGGGAGCAATCTCAAAGGGGTTAAAAGGTGAAGAGCTGGCAGAGATGGGAGAGGTGGCCGCGGCAGGAGCGATAGCGTTTTCGGATGATGGTAAGACGTTGATGAATCCGGCGTTGTTACGTACGGCAATCGAATATGCAACACTGTTTGATAAACCGCTCTTACTCCACCAGGAGGACCCTGATTTGGCCGGTAACGGAGTCATGCATGAAGGGTATTGGTCAACTGTCTTAGGATTGCCGGGAATACCCGATATTGCTGAATCAACTATTGTTGCCCGTGATCTGGAGATTGCCGCGTATACCAAAGGCAAGATCCATCTGTGTCATATCAGTACCAAGCGTAGCGTTGAGCTGCTTCGGGCTGCCAAAGCAAAAGGTGTGAAGGTTACTGCCGAGGTTACACCACATCACTTGGCGTTGACTGATGAACTGGTCCAGAGTTTTGATTCGGTCTACCGGGTCAGTCCACCATTACGGTCTGCCGAGGATGTTGAGGCAGTGCGTTTGGCCTTAAAGGATGGGACGATTGATATCATTGCTACCGATCATGCGCCTCACACCCTGGAGGAGAAACACCGGGAGTTTTCGCTCGCACCAAATGGGATGATTGGGTTAGAGACTGCGTTGGGAGTAGTCTGGACAGAACTGGTCAAGAAAGGATACCTCACTGATATTCAATTAGTTGAGGCAATGTCATTCAAACCGGCGAGAATATTGAATGTACCAGGTGGTACTTTGCAGGTTGGAGCCGGAGCCGATGTGGTGGTCTTTGACCCGGAACTGGAATGGGAGTTGAAAGCTTCTGATATTGTTTCCAAATCCAAAAACTCGCCGTTCATCGGGAGAAAATTCTCTGGGAAAGTGCAACATGTTTGGGTTGATGGTAAATTGAAATATTTTAATGAAAATTTTACTGAATAATTATATAAAAATTATGCATATATATGATAAAATATAATTGGGGTATAGATAAAATTTGCGCAAATAAGTTTCGCTACAAATAGTAAATTATGAATATTATGTTGCATAAAAATACATTAACTTGCGGTTGGAGTGAGACAGACTTGGGGGTAAATTGACGATGAAACAAGCTCGCCTGGTGTTGGAAGACGGAACAATCTTTTATGGAAAGTCGTTTGGAGCTGAATCTGAAGTAGGCGGTGAGGTTGTCTTTAATACCGGAATGACCGGTTACCAGGAGATTTTAACCGACCCTTCATATAGCGGTGAGATTGTTACCATGACTTATCCGTTGATTGGCAACTATGGGATCAATTCGATTGATTTTGAATCTGTACGCCCTTATGCGCGGGGATTTGTGGTTAAAGAATTCTGTGATTTTCCGAGTAACTGGCGGATGGAACTAAGTATTGACGCCTTTTTAAAGCGTTATCAGATCCCGGGTATCTGTGATATTGATACCCGCGCGTTAACTAAGAAACTGCGCAATCACGGTACGATGCGGGGGATCTTAACTACCAGCGATGAGCCCGATCAGAGCTTGCTCGAACGGGTTGCCACTGTTCCGGACCTCTCGGGACAGGAGTTTGTCAAGTCGGCTACAACCGACCATGTCTATACTGAAGGTACAGGTAATAAACACGTCGTACTGATGGATTTTGGTGCCAAAGCCAATATTATCAGATCGTTGGTGAAACATGGGTGTAGAGTGACCGTGGTCCCTTGTACAACAACATTTGATGAGATCATGCAATTCAAACCGGACGGGATCATGCTCTCCAATGGTCCGGGGGATCCGAAGGATGTTGGTTATGCAGTTGAGACAGTAAAAAAACTGATTGGGAAACTGCCGATTTTCGGGATCTGTTTGGGACATCAAATTATCGGATTGGCATTAGGTGGAGACACCTACAAACT
The DNA here is from genome assembly GCA_029553165.1 of Bacillota bacterium. Taxonomy (GTDB): domain Bacteria; phylum Bacillota; class UBA4882; order UBA8346; family UBA8346; genus JAKPCT01. The sequence goes on along the minus strand of JAKPCT010000207.1, from coordinate 4,592 downwards.
GAAGTTTGGACATCGGGGTGGTAATCACCCGGTTAAAAACCTGATAACGGGTAAAGTTACAATTACTTCTCAAAACCATGGTTTTGCAGTCCGGGAGGACTCGCTCAATCCTGATGAAGTAGTTATTTCGCATATCAATGTGAACGACCGTACGGTTGAAGGATTGCAACACCGCCATTACCCGTTGTTTTCGGTCCAGTATCATCCAGAAGCTGCCCCTGGTCCTCAAGACTCCGAAGCATTGTTTGAACAGTTCGTTGGGTATATGTGATCAAGTTTCTAATTACGGAATTCTAATCGTTCAAATTTAAACAAGAGATGAGCAGGTGAAATAAGATGCCTTTGGATAAGTCATTAAAGAAAGTATTAGTTATCGGATCCGGACCGATTATTATTGGTCAGGCGGCGGAGTTTGACTACGCAGGGACTCAAGCCTGTCGTGCCTTGCGGGAAGAAGGAATCTCCGTGGTGCTGGTAAACTCCAATCCTGCCACAATCATGACCGATGCGAATATGGCGGACCGGGTCTATATTGAACCCTTGACGGTTGAGTCACTACGCCGGATTATTGCCAAAGAACGTCCGGACGGGCTTCTGCCAACTTTAGGCGGTCAGGTCGGTCTGAATCTAGCAGTAAAGCTTTCGGAAGCCGGAATTTTGGATGAATATAAAGTACGACTCCTAGGAACGCCGCTGGAAGCGATTAAAAAAGCGGAAGACCGCGAGTTGTTTAAAAATTTAATGATCGAACTTGGTGAACCGATTCCGGAGAGTGTAATTGTCTCAAAATTACGTGAAGCGCTTGAATTTGCCGAACGAGTCGGTTATCCGTTGATCATCAGGCCGGCTTATACAATGGGTGGTACCGGTGGTGGTATCGCCTATAACCGTGAGGATTTAGAGACCATTACTACCAAAGGACTTACATTAAGCCCGATCGGTCAGGTGTTATTAGAACAATCAGTTGCCGGATATAAAGAGATTGAATACGAAGTAATGCGTGATGCTAATGATACCTGTATTACAATTTGTAATATGGAGAACATTGACCCGGTAGGGATCCATACCGGTGACAGTATTGTAGTTGCTCCCAGTCAGACATTGGCTGATAAGGAATATCAGATGTTACGTTCTTCAGCGTTGAAGATTATTAGAGCTCTGGGGATTGAAGGCGGTTGTAACGTGCAGTTTGCCTTGGATCCAAAGAGTTTTAAATATATTGTAATTGAAGTTAATCCCAGGGTTAGCCGCTCCAGTGCTTTGGCATCAAAAGCAACCGGTTATCCGATTGCCAAAGTGTCGGCAAAAATTGCAATCGGTTATCATCTGGATGAGATCCAGAATGCGGTTACCAAAAAGACTTATGCATCATTTGAACCGGCTTTGGATTATGTAGTTGTTAAGATTCCCCGCTGGCCATTTGATAAGTTCAATTTGGCAAACCGTGCTCTGGGGACGCAGATGAAAGCTACCGGTGAAGTGATGGCGATCGACCGCTCGCTGGAAGCAGCTTTGTTGAAAGCGATACGTTCCTTGGAGATCAAACAGTACGGTTTATTCCTGCCGGAGACTGGTTCCATGAGCAATGAGGAACTGGAAGCGGCAATCGTTGCGGTTGATGACCGGAGATTATTTTTGCTGGCTGAATGTTTAAGAAGGGGTTACACCATTGATGATTTATATGAACGTACCAAAGTCGATCCTTTCTTCTTAAAGAAACTGTTAAATCTGGTGGAAATGGAAAAGGCCTTGCAAGCTGAAGGTTATCAAAATATTGAGGTTTTACGGCAAGCGAAACAGTTAGGTTTTGCCGATAAGGAGATCGCCCGATTAACCAATACGACCGAAGCGACGATTAGAGAGTTTCGATATCAACATAATCTACGGCCGGTATATAAAATGGTTGATACCTGTGCGGCTGAATTTGACGCGGCAACTCCTTACTTCTATTCCTGTTATGATCTTGAAAATGAAGCAATTCCTTCGACAAAACGAAAGATTGCGGTTATTGGTTCCGGACCAATCCGGATTGGACAAGGGATTGAATTCGATTATTGCAGTGTCCACTCGGTATGGGCCCTGAAAGAAGCAGGTATTGAAGCGATCATTATCAATAATAATCCTGAAACCGTCAGTACCGATTTTGATACCGGAGACCGGTTGTACTTTGAACCATTGACGGTTGAAGATGTACTCCATATTTTAGAATTAGAGAAACCTGAGGGCGTTATTGTTCAATTCGGGGGCCAGACAGCGATTAATCTGGCAAGCCATCTTGAACAGGCCGGAATTAAAATATTAGGAACTTCGGTTGATTCGATTGATTTGGCAGAGGACCGCCGCCGGTTTGATAAATTACTGATTGATTTGGAAATTCCCAAACCGGCAGGGAAAACGGTTGTCTCATTGGAAGAGGCGATTACGGTTGCCAACCAAATTGGTTATCCGGTTTTGGTCCGACCTTCTTACGTATTAGGTGGCCGGGCAATGGAGATTGTCTACAACCAAAAAGAGCTGGAGAATTATCTGACGTATGCGGTTACAGCTTCCCCGGAACATCCGGTCTTGGTTGACCATTATGTAACCGGACGCGAATGTGAAGTTGATGCAATCTGTGATGGCAATAATATCTTAATCCCAGGAATTATGGAGCATCTGGAACGGGCCGGAGTTCATTCCGGAGACTCAATCGCTGTTTATCCGCACCAGCATTTAAATCTGATTGAACAGGAGAAGATCCTTACTTATACTTTGAAACTGGCTAAAGCACTGAAGGTTGTCGGGTTGATCAATATTCAATATGTCCTGTCGGAAGATGAAGTCTATTGTATTGAGGTCAATCCGCGTTCCAGCCGGACCGTCCCGTTTATGAGCAAAATCACCGGAATTCCAATGGTCCAGGTGGCGACCAAAGCAATCTTAAACCAACCACTGCATGAACAGGGATATGCCGGCGGAATGTGGCCGGAGACGAAATTAGTTGCCGTTAAGGCTCCGGTCTTCTCGTTCTCTAAGTTAACCTCGGTCGACATTTCATTAGGACCGGAGATGAAATCCACCGGTGAAGTTATGGGTGTTGATCTGACTTATGCCGGTGCATTATATAAAGCGTTTGTCTCCGCCGGGTTTACGTTACCGCGGGGGGGTTCGATTTTAGCAACTTTAGCTGATAAGGATAAGGCTGAAGCTTTACCGCTGTTGAAAAAACTCTCCGAACGCGGTTTCAAAATTTATGCAACGATGGGAACCGCTGCTTTCCTTAGAGTGAATGGCGTTCCGGTTACCAAATTAAATAAGGTTTCCGAAGGTGGTTCGGAGACCGGTTCGCCTAATATCTTAGAAGTGATTTGCGACGGGCAGATTCAGTTGGTTGTGAACACGATCACCCGTGGTAAGGAACCGGAACGTGATGGATTTAAGATCCGCAGGACTGCGGTTGAGCATAATGTTCCTTGTTTAACTTCATTGGACACCGTGAAAGCCTTCTTGCAAGTGCTGTTGGCATTGGATGAGGGCAGAGAACCCAATACCGCGATTCCAATTCAGGATTTTAGTTCGGTCCGGGTTGAACACCTGATATAAGATTGAAAATTAATTTGATGGACGAGGTTGAGATGGAAATAACGCAAGCTTTGATTAATGAGATTAGATTACTGGGCAGCGACTGTTATTTGATGGAGTTGCTGGTTCCCGGAATTGCTGAAAAAGCAAAACCGGGGCAGTTTGTTGAGCTCAAAACAGTCCCGCAGGGTTATTTTGACCCGTTATTAGCGCGACCGATCAGTATTTATAAGATTAATAAGGCAGCAGGTACAATTGCACTGATTTTCAAAGTGGTGGGACGGGGGACAACCCTGTTGGCCGGTTATCAAAAAGGTGAAATTCTTGAGGTCTTTGGGCCGATTGGAAATGGATTTGTTATTCCGGAAGCTGTTAATGCTATTGCCTTGGTTGCCGGTGGAATTGGAATGCCACCCTTATTTTCGTTAGCCGAGTCAGAGCGCCAACGGAACTACACCTTGTTTTACGGTGCCCGCAATCAACGCGACTTAATTGAACTTCAGGAGTGGGAACGGCTCAATGTTCCGGTAGTTATTGCAACGGATGATGGTAGTTTGGGTTATCATGGCCTGATTACCGAGCCGTTACTGAAACAGATTAATGCTCAAAAAGTTCAATTTATTGTTGCTTGTGGACCGAAACCAATGTTGCGGGCGGTCCAGAAAATTGCTCTCGAAAATAACATTCCGGGATTGTTATCGTTGGAATCACATATGGCATGTGGAGTCGGAGCTTGCCTTGGTTGTACCTGCAATACTAAAGCCGGTTATAAACGGGTCTGTGTTGATGGGCCGGTTTTTGGAATGGATGAGGTGAATTTTGATGACTGACAATAGATTGGCAGTGGAGTTAGCAGGATTAAAACTAAAAAACCCCTTGATGCCGGCCTCCGGTACTTATGGATATGGCCGGGAGTATCTTCCGTTTATTAACCCTGATTTGTTTGGAGCAATCGTCACCAAAGGGGTCTCAGTCCAACCTTGGTCAGGTAACAAACCTCCCCGTATCTTTGAAACTGCCGCCGGAATGTT